>NZ_JAZDRM010000080.1:0-1056 GCF_047501495.1 Ancylobacter sp. G4_0304
TAGAGCGGTTTCTGGCTGATCCGATTCAGAGCGGGATTCCCAAATCGCGGCATGTCTGCTTCCTTCGCGTTCGGAGTGGTGGAGATGGATCATGTCGCGCGCCTACAGCCAGGATTTGCGGGATCGGGTGATTGATGCGTCGCTGAAGGAGGCGCTTTCAGCGCGCGCTGCTGCAGCGCGTTTCGGCGTGGGGATCGCGACCGCCATCGTCTGGGTGCGCCGCGCGCGAGAGACAGGCTCGCGGGTGGCCAGGCCGCGCGGGCAGCCGAAAGGCTCGAAGCTCGACATCCATCGCGAGGCGATCCTCGGCTGGATTGCGGAGAAGGATGACATCACCATCGCCGAGATCAGGGAGAGGCTGGTCGCCGAGCGCGGCACGAGCGCCGGCGTCGGCACGGTCTGGACCTTCCTCGACCGCTGCGGCCTGACATTCAAAAAAAGACCGCGCACGCCAGCGAGCAGGACAGGCCGGACGTCGCGAGCAGACGCGAAGCGTGGTTCGACGGCCAGCCCGAACTCGACCCGGCGCGCCTGATCTTCATCGACGAGACCTGGGCCTCCACCAATATGGCGCGCCGACGCGGCCGCTCGATGAAGGGCGAGCGGCTTCGCTCGGGCGTACCCCACGGCCATTGGAAAACGACCACCTTCGTCGCCGGTCTGCGCCTGACCGGTATTGCCGCGCCCTTCGTGCTCGACGGCCCGATCGACCGCAACGCCTTCGAGACCTACGTTGCCAAGGTGCTGGTTCCGGAACTGGCAGCAGGCGATGTCGTCGTCATGGACAACCTCTCCAGCCACAAGGGGCCGAGGGTGCGCGAGATGATCGAGGCGGTCGGCGCGAGCCTGCTCTACCTGCCGCCCTACAGTCCCGACTTCAACCCGATCGAGATGGCCTTCTCCAAGCTGAAAGCCCTCCTGAGAAAAGCCGCCGAGCGATCCATCCCGGCCTTATGGGACGCCATCGGCCGCCTCATCGACCTCGTCACGCCAAACGAAGCCGCAAATTTCTTCGCCGCGGCTGGGTATGAGCCGGATTAAACCGAAAATGCTCTA
>NZ_JAZDRM010000081.1:0-839 GCF_047501495.1 Ancylobacter sp. G4_0304
CTAGGCAGTGGCCCCATAAATTTGCGGGCCGGCTAGGAGCGTGATTCAACCTCTCTCGATAGGGGAGAGAGAGATGCGCCGCCACGAATTGACGGACGAGGAATGGGCGATCATCGCCCCGCTTTTGCCGAACAAGCCGCGCGGGGTCGCGCGGGTGGATGACCGCAGGGTGATCAACGGCATTCTCTGGCGGTTCCGCACCGGCGCGCCGTGGCGGGACGTTCCGGAGCGCTACGGTCCGCGTACAACCCTCTACAACCGTTTCGTTCGCTGGCGGGCGGCCGGTGTCTGGGACCGGCTGCTGGAAGCGGTCTCCACCGCCTATGACGGCGACATAGTGATGATCGACTCATCCTGCGTTCGCGTTCACCAGCACGGCGCCGCCATCAAAAAGGGGGCGATGACGATCGTTGCATGGGACGCTCCCGGGGTGGGCTGACCACCAAGATCCACGCTCTGGTTGACGCTGAGGGGCGTCCAATCCACCTCCTGCTCACCGCCGGGCAGGCGGGCGACGCGCCGGCTGGGCGCGAACTGCTGGCCCGTCTCGCACCGGGCGGCATCCTGCTCGCCGACAAGGCTTATGACACCGACGCCATCCGCGCCGAGACGGCCGAGCGCGGCGGATTTGCCAATGTGCCGCCTCGCACGATCCGCAAGCGCAGCTTCGCCTTCAGTCCGTGGCTCTATCGCCAGAGGAATCTCGTCGAGCGCTTCTTCAACAGGATCAAGCAGATGCGCGGCCTCGCCAGCCGCTACGACCGGCGCCCAGACAACTTCCTCGCAGCCCTCAAGCTCGCTGCCGTCCGCATCTGGATCAATGCGTTATGAGTCCGCTG
>NZ_JAZDRM010000082.1:0-828 GCF_047501495.1 Ancylobacter sp. G4_0304
GCGCTGCTCGGCCTCGATCATCTGCCGCGTGGTGAAGCGATCTTCGCCCCGCCCATCCTTGCCGAGCTCGACGAGATCGGGCGCACGGCCCATCGCACCCATCACCTCGTTGAACTGCTCGATCCCGTCGCTGTGGCGGTGCGCAAACCGCGCCATGTCGCGCCGGGTGAAGGTCGATTGTTGATGGGTGATCGCATCCAGTGCCAGTGCGGGATCGGCAATGATGCGCGCGCCATTGCCGCGCGCGATCTCGCGGTGCAGCTCCGCCCGATCGGCTGCCTCGATCCGCTCCGCTTCAATGCGCTGGGCGGGCGCGCCGATCTGGCTCTGCGGCTCCAGCGCGATGCCCTGCGCTTCAAGGCTGCGATGATCGATGCGCGCGTCGATATCGAGTTCGGCGAGCCGCTCATTGGCGAGCGCGGCCCAGCGTTCGCGCCAGCGCTCGACCATCTGGGTCGCATTCCAGTCCCGCACCTTCGGGCCGAAGCCGTCCTCGTCGACCGAGCGCATGGTGAGCATGACATGGGCATGGGGCTTGGGCATGCCGTCCTCGCTCATATCGCAATGCACATTGAGATCGGCGACCATTCCGAGATCGACAAACTCGGACTGGACGAAATCACGGGCGAGCGCGATCCCCTGCGCCTGGCTCATCTCACGCGGCAGGGCAAACTCGACCTCGCGGGCGAGCTGCGCGTCCTTGCGCAGCTCGAAGGCTTCGACATCGTTCCAGCGCCGTTCGCGGTCGCGCCACACCTCGGGCGCCCCGTCAGGCAGCAGCACTTCGGAATGCACGACACCGCGCTTGCTGGAGAAGTCCTGGACGCG
>NZ_JAZDRM010000083.1:0-479 GCF_047501495.1 Ancylobacter sp. G4_0304
GGACAGCGTCGAACCCCGGTTTCACGTTCCAGACCGGCCGAGCAAGCTCGATCCCTATGCCGACAAGCTCGCGGCGATGCTGCGGGTGGAGAGCGGCAAGTCGCGCAAGCACAAACGCACGGTGAAGCAGCTGCACGTTGATCTCGTGAGCTTTGGCTATGAGGGCTCCTACAATCGGGTGGCGGCCTTTGCCCGGGACTGGAAGGCAGCCCGGCTACGCGAACAGCAGACCAGCGGCCGCGGCACCTTCGTGCCGCTGGCCTTTGTGCCCGGAGAGGCGTTCCAGTTCGACTGGTCTGAGGACTGGGCAATCATTGCCGGCGAGCGCACCAAGCTGCAGGTCGCTCATATGAAGCTGTCCTGCAGCCGCGCCTTCACGCTTCGAGCCTACCTGCTCCAGACTCACGAGATGCTGTTCGACGCCCATAACCACGCCTTCCGGGTGCTGGGCGGCGTGCCGCGGCGGGGCATCTACGACA
>NZ_JAZDRM010000084.1:0-360 GCF_047501495.1 Ancylobacter sp. G4_0304
TCACCGGCGCGCTGGTGGGCTCCTCGGGCGCGATCCTGTCCTACATCATGTGCAAGGGCATGAACCGCAGCTTCATCTCGGTGATCCTCGGCGGCTTCGGCGGCGATGCGGCCGCGGGCCCGGCGGGGGCGGTGGAGAGCCGGCCGGTGAAGCAGGGCTCGGCGGAGGACGCGGCGTTCATCATGAAGAACGCGAGCAAGGTCATCATCGTGCCGGGCTACGGCATGGCGGTCGCCCAGGCCCAGCACGCGCTGCGCGAGATGGCCGACAAGCTGAAGGAGGAGGGCGTCGAGGTGAAGTACGCCATCCACCCGGTGGCGGGGCGCATGCCCGGGCACATGAACGTGCTGCTGGCGGAAG
>NZ_JAZDRM010000085.1:0-299 GCF_047501495.1 Ancylobacter sp. G4_0304
GGTCGAGGCGGTGGCACGTGTCACGCTCTCCGTCGTGCCCGCCTCGCCCAATGTCGTGCCGTTGCGTTCCACCGAGAACGGGCGGGGCGATGGCGCCCGCACCTCTTGGGAGGGGCTATCCAACGGCGAGCGCAACGCCTTCCGCGAGATCGCCCGCGCGCTCGGCGCCCGGCTCGAAGGTGTGGACGACGAGCCTCCCGCCGAGTCCTTCGCCGAACCGGACGCTGTCGAGCCCCTTGCCGACGAGCCCGTCGTCGTTGAGCCAAATGTGAACGAACCCGAAGTAGCCGCGCCTCCGC
>NZ_JAZDRM010000086.1:0-279 GCF_047501495.1 Ancylobacter sp. G4_0304
GTCAAGGTGTTGCTCTAATATTCAGGTTAAATCAATCTCTTACTTTTTGGAGTGCTGGAGGAATATCAGGCACAACGTGGGCGCAGCTTATATGGAGTGGCCCAATAATTATCGTTACATTAATTATAATTTTAGCTATAAGCAAGCAACTTACTATTTTAAATTTAGGTGAATCACTTGCTAAGGGATTAGGTCAAAACGTGTCTGCGATTCGTGGACTAAGCTTAATTTTATCAATGATACTAGCTGGCGTCGCTGTGGCAATGGTTGGACAAATTG
>NZ_JAZDRM010000087.1:0-253 GCF_047501495.1 Ancylobacter sp. G4_0304
GCTTCTTCAACAGGATCAAGCAGATGCGCGGCCTCGCCAGCCGCTACGACCGGCGCCCAGACAACTTCCTCGCAGCCCTCAAGCTCGCTGCCGTCCGCATCTGGATCAATGCGTTATGAGTCCGCTGTGTTGATTTCCGCGAAGAACTGACCCTGGATTTCCACTGAGAATTGACCCGGGCTGATGGTGGTCGGCGGTCAGGTGGCGGTCAAGTTTCGTGGCTTCTCCCTGGTGGGTTTGGGTGGCTTTGCCG
>NZ_JAZDRM010000008.1:0-135485 GCF_047501495.1 Ancylobacter sp. G4_0304
CCCCCGGCCCCGCGCCCGCCCATGCAGGAGCGCGAGCTTCCTCGCCGCTCCGACCCTGCCCCGGAAGCCAGCGCGCCCCGCGTCGCGGTGAAGCTCGATCCGTTCTTCGCCGGCATGGTCGAGGAGTTGGAAGAGACGCTCCGCCGGCCGTTGCCCGGCGCGCCGGAGCGAGTGAGCGCTGCATCCCCGGCGACGAAGCCCCCGGTCATCGACGCGCCAAGGCCCTTCACGGCGGAAGCTGCCGCTCCGGTAATCCCCGTGCCGGAAATCCTGCCGCCGGAAAGCTCGGGCGCGGGCCAAACGTCACCCAAGGAGGCCCCGCCCGAGGTGCTGCCGCCTAATGCCACGCCCGCTTCGGCCGGAGCCGCCTCACCCGCCCCGATCCCCACGGTGACGGCCGAGGACAGCTTCGAGCTGGAAATGGCCAATATTCTCGGCCGCCCGCGCCGGAACTGAGCCGACCCCACGAAAAAAGGCGGCCCTGCCAGACCGGCAGGACCGCCTTTTTCTATCCGCTGGCTCCGAGCCGAGCCGGCCACTCCACCAGAATTAGTCGTCCCGATAGACCCTTTCGCGGCGCTCGTGGCGTTCCTGCGCCTCGATCGACAGCGTGGCAATCGGACGGGCTTCGAGCCGCTTGAGCGAGATCGGGTCGCCGGTTTCCTCGCAATAGCCGTAGGAACCGTCGTCGATGCGGTCCAGAGCCGCGTCGATCTTGGCGATCAGCTTGCGCTGGCGGTCGCGGGCTCGCAGCTCGATGGCGCGGTCGGTTTCGGAAGATGCCCGATCGGCGATATCGGGGTGGTTCTGGTTCTCGTCCTGAAGATGCTGAAGCGTCTCTTTCGCCTCGCGCAGGATGTCGTCCTTCCACTGGAGCAGCTTCTGGCGGAAATACTCCCGCTGCCGCTCGTTCATGAAAGGCTCGTCCTCTCGGGGGCGATACTCCTCGTCGATTACAACCGACATCGGCCTTCGTCCTCGTGTTCCGGGGGGTGCCCTCTCGCGCCGAGCTTATATTCTCATCCCTTGCCCCGTACAACTGTTCTGATTGTCATCCACACGACATGAAATGCCGGATTTTTCAGCAGCTTGCGCGGCAAAAGCGAGCACCCACGCGCGCGCCGCCGCAACGATCGCGTTGCCCAACGCAACCTGCGGAAAATGAACGGGAAGCCGGAAATTTCGGCGCCGCACCGTCGCCGACCCACAGGCCATTCCCGGCGCGAACCCGGCCCGCGCGGGTAGGATGACGCGATCGCCTAGGACAAAAAACAGGCGCGCCCCCGAGGGAGCGCGCCCATCAAACCCTGAATATCGTGGAAACGTCCCGGTGGACCGCGCGATTCGCGGTCCGCCCCGGCCTCACTCGAAGCCGAGGAAGAAGGTGTAGGACAGGCCCACGCCGGCCTGGAACTGGTTGCGGTCGCCATTCTGCACCACCAGTGGGCTGTCGGCGGCATCGCCGGTCAGGTACTCGTATTCGGCGAACACCTTGCCGGTGATGTTCGGGGTGAAGCGCTTCACGATCTGACCGCCGAAGCCCACCGAATAGACGCCGCCACCGGCCTCATAGGGCGTCAGGCTGTTGCCGAGCGCGGTGGCCAAGGCGGATTCTGCCGGCGTGATGCCGAAATAGGTGTCCACGAAGCCCGAGCTGGCCAGCGTGAGGCGCGGGCCGGCGGAGAGCGTCATGCCGCCGAAATAATCCGAGAAATAGATCGCGTCGGCCGCGAAATTCGCCACCACGCCCTCATAGCCGCCGAAACCGTACACGACTTCGCCGCGCAGGCGCAGCCAATCGGCCGGATACCACTGCAGGTAACCACCGGCCTCATAGGCGTAATCAATGCTGGACAGGCCGAGCAGCTTGTTGGAGTCGCTGGAATCGCGCTTCCACACCATGGCGCCAGAGATACCGGCCTCGAACACCCCATTGTCGAACAGCGCGATGCTGGGGCGGTCCATATAGCTCTGGAACCGGCTCAGGCGGTCGGCGCGGGTGATGCTGAAGATCGGGGAGGCGGCGAACTCGTAATCGTCCGAGCCCATGAATTCGGGCTGCACCTTGAGATAGGCGCCGAGCGTCAGCGTCCACTGGCGATCAAGCGTCGGCTCGGCCTTCACCACCATGGGCTCGACCGCCGCCATATCGGCAGCCTGTGCCATGGAGGCAAACCCCAGGGCACCCGCGACAACAACAAGACCAAACCCGAACGACCGCATCTCACCCAACCCTATCGAGCACGACATGACATCTATTACATCACGTTCGTCCGCCTGTGGTTGCCGAAAAGTCACGTTGTCGTAAAGCCTTCGTTTCCGCCGCCTTTTTCACTTTGGGCCGATGCGCCGCCGCGGGGCTCGCACAATTGCCGCGCGGCTCCCTATATGATGATGGCAGTTCCGCCCGCCCTCCCACGATCGAGCGCCCGACCCATGCTTCGTCTTCTGCTTCTGCGCCATGCGAAATCGGCCTGGCCTGTCGGTGTGGCGGACCGCGACCGGCCGCTGGCGCCGCGCGGGCGCCGTGCGGCCCCGGCTCTCGGCGCCTATATGGCGCGCGAAGGGCTGGCGCCGTCCCGCGTCTTGGTGTCCCCCGCGCGGCGTACGCTGGAAACCTGGGCGCATGTGTTGGGGGCCTGGCAGAACGAGCCGCCCGCGGCCTATGAGGAGGCGATCTACGAAGCGCCCGCCGAGCGCCTGCTGGGGGTGATCCGGCGGCAGGGCGACGTGTCGCCGCTGCTGCTGGTCGGCCATAATCCCGGCATGGAAGAGCTTGCGGCGCACCTGCTGTCGCGCACCGAGCGTGCGCTGATGCCGGGCAAGTACCCGACCGGCGCGCTTGCCGTGATCGATTTCGATGCTGCGAACTGGGCCGATATCGAGCCCGGCAGCGGGCGGCTGGAGCGCTTCGTCACGCCGCGCTCGCTTGGCCTGTCGGAGGACTGAGCCCTTGCCGTCCTGGTACGACAGCCTGATCGACGAGGCCCGCCTCACCGCGCTGACATTGCTGGACCGCGCCGAGGAACTGACCAGCCCGACCTTGCGATTGGGCATTACCGGCCTGTCGCGCTCGGGCAAGACCGTGTTCACCACCGCGTTGATCCACGCGCTGACTCGCGGCGGCCGGCTCCCGGTGTTCCGCGCCATGCATGAGGGACGGATCGCCGGGGCGCGGCTGGAGCCGCAGCCGGACGACGCCGTGCCGCGATTCGACTATGAGGGGCATCTCGCGACGCTGGTCGACGAGCGGCGCTGGCCGGAATCCACCAGCCGCATCAGCGAGTTGCGCCTCGCCATCGACTATGCCCCCGCCCGCGGCGGCAAGAACACGCTCACCCTCGACATCGTCGACTATCCCGGCGAGTGGCTGCTCGATCTGCCGCTGCTGGAGCGCTCCTATGCCGATTTCGCCGCCGAGAGCCTCCGCCTTGCCCGCGCCCCGGCCCGCCGCGCATTGGCGGCACCGTTCCTGGACGCCATGAACCATGTCGAGCCGGAAGCGCCCGCCGATGAGGGCGAGGCCCGGCGGCTGGCCTCGCTGTTCACCGATTATCTCGCCGCCTGCCGTGCCGAGCAGGTCTCGATGAGCCTTTTGCCGCCCGGGCGCTTTCTGATGCCGGGGGATCTCGCCGGTTCGCCGGCGCTCACCTTCGCGCCGATCGACCTCTATGAGGGCAATGCCGCCCCGCCCAACTCGCTCGCCGCAATGATGGAGCGGCGCTACGAGGCCTATAAGGACCGGGTGGTCCGCCCGTTCTTCCGCGATCATTTCGCCCGCCTCGACCGGCAGATCGTGCTGATCGACCTGCTCACCGCGCTCAATGCCGGCCCGGCGGCGCTGGCCGACCTCGAAGCCGCGCTGGACGGTATCCTCGCGGCGTTCCGCACCGGCCGCAATTCCTGGCTTTCCGCTCTGTTCCGCCACCGCATCGGGCGCGTGCTGTTCGCCGCGACCAAGGCCGATCATCTGCACCATGGCAGCCATGACCGGCTGGAGGCGATCCTGCGCCGCCTGGTCGAGCGAGCACTGGCGCGGGCGGAAGGTGCGGGCGCCGAGATCGACGTCGTGGCTCTTTCGGCCGTTCGCGCGACCCGTGAGGCCGATGTGAAGCGCGGCCGCAACAGCCTGCCGGCGATCATCGGCGTGCCGGAAGCCGGGCAATATGGCGCGGACCAGTTCGATGGCCTCGCCGAGGCTGCGGTGTTTCCCGGTGATCTGCCGGAAAGCCCGGCGGCGCTGTTCGATCCCAAGCTCGGCTTCAAGGGCCTGTCGGAGGCCGATGGCGGCGATTTTCGCTTCCTGCGCTTCCGGCCGCCGCTGGTGGAGCGCAATGCCGCCGGACTGCCTTTGCCGATTCCCCATATCCGCCTCGATCGGGCCATGGAATTCCTGATCGGTGACCGGCTGAAGTGAGCACATGAACGAGCGCACCCCTCGACGCCCGCAGGCGTTCCGTCTCGACGATCCCGGTGTCGTGCTGGCGGAAGACGGCCGCCCCGCCCCGCGCGGCGCCGTGGTCGTGACCCCCGCTCCGCAGCTTCCCGAGACGGTCGAGGAAATCGCGCTGCCCGTCCCGCCGCCCAAAAGCTCGCGTTGGGGTGCGCTGTTCTGGACCGGGCTCGGCGGCCTTGTCAGCATGGGGCTCGGCCTCGCCGTCTCAAAGCTGATCGAGGACCTGTTCGCCCGCGCCGACTGGCTGGGCTATACCGGCCTCGCCTTCGCTGGCGCTTTTGTGCTGGCGAGCCTGGTCATTCTCGGGCGCGAAATCTTCGGGCTGATGCGCCTGCGCACGCTCAACAAGCTGCGCGAGGATGCCGCCTATGCCATCGAAAAGGACGACCGGCCGCGCGCCGAGGCGGTCACGCAGGAACTGATCGCGCTGGCCAAGACCTCGCCGCGTCTGTTCCGCGCCCGCACTGAATTGGCCGGACATCTGGGAGAGATCATCGACGGCGCCGATCTGGTGCGCCTCGCCGAGCGCCATCTCATGGCCCCGCTCGATGCGGAAGCGACCGCGCTAGTGTCGTCCGCCGCCAAGCGCGTCTCGGTGGTTACGGCGGTGTCGCCGCGCGCCGCGGTGGATCTGTTCTTCGTGCTGATCACCGCCGTCGGCCTGATCCGGCGGCTGGCCCTGCTTTATGGTGGACGGCCCGGCGCGCTCGGCATGATCCGGCTGTTCCGGCAGGTCATCGCCCATCTTGCGGTCACCGGTGGCATGGCGGCGGGGGATTCGCTGATTCAGCAGGTGGTCGGCCACGGCATCGCGGCGAAGCTCTCGGCGCGGCTCGGCGAAGGCGTGGTCAACGGCCTGCTCACCGCCCGGCTCGGCCTCGCCGCCATCGAGGTGACCCGTCCCCTGCCCTTCGCCGCCCTGCCGGCCCCGGCGCTCAGTGACGTCGCGTCCGGTCTGCTGCCGCAAAAGACCAAGGACGAGGAGCCCAAGGCACGCGAATAGGCAGGCGCTGCCTCAGCCCTGATGTTCGGGCGTGCGCACCACCAGCCCGTCCAGCGCGTCGGTAAGCTTGATCTGGCAGGAGAGGCGCGACGTCGGCTTCACGTCGGAGGCGAAGTCGAGCATGTCCTCCTCCATCGGCCCCGGCTCGCCGGTCGCCGCCACCCACGCCTCGTCGACATAGACATGGCAGGTCGCGCAGGCGCAGGCGCCGCCGCATTCGGCATCGATGCCGGGCACGCCGTTGCGGATCGCCGCCTCCATCACCGTGGAACCGACGGGGGCTTCCACCGTCCGCGAGACGTCGGCGGCGTCTATATAGGTAACCTTGGGCATGGCATCCGGATTTTGAACAAACTTGAAGGACTACAAGGTGAGGTCTTCTAGATAGCGACCCCCGCCCGCGAATGCCAGCACCTCATCGGGGCGGAAACCCGCCCGCCGTCAGCTTTGCTACGGAGCCGAATCGTTCGTTAACCGGCATGGTGAACAGCCCGTTAACGATAACGTCAAGACGCCCGTTAACCCCAGTTCCATTTTTTGAGCGCAAGAGCGTAGGATAAAGCTGCGGTGGACTGACATTGTCTCGCTTTGCGCCTCGGGGAGTTTCCCGGCGCCGGATCCTATCCGGCAAGGCCAGGCAGGTGGGTCCCTCACAACCCCGGCCCGACGGCGTCAGCCGGTCGGAGTAGCGTACGGACCGGAGGCTAAGGCCGATGTCGACGAGCACGAAGAAGGTTTATCAGGATCCCGCGGAGGCCGCCCTGTCGGCCATCGAGGAAGCCCTGAGCCTGGACCTGAACACGCAGGACGACGACGCGGCACACCAGCCCGGCGACGATTTCGACCTGCCCCCGGCGCGCGAGCCGCTGGCGCCGCGCATCGAGGTGCGCACGCGCTCGGACTTCGACGATGAACTCGGCTCGGACCAGGGCGTGCCCTTCCTCACCGAGAGCGACCTGTTCGGCCATATCGACGAGGCCCCCGAAGTCGTCCTTCCCGGCGAGGCGGAACCCGTGGCCGCGGCGCCCGAGATCGAGCTGCCCTCGCCCGACCAGGTCGATTTCGACTTCGAGCGCGAATTCGCCGCCGTCGCCGACCAACTCGACGACGCGCCGGCCGCCGCTGCGGCCGCGCCGCAGGACGAGGATTTCGCTCTCCCCCCCGTCATTCCCGCTCCCGTTGCGCCCCCGGCTCCGGCTGCCGCGGCGCCGGTCGAGGAGGAGCCCAAGCGCTCCCGCAAGGCCGCCAAGCGCCCGTCGGCGCCGAGCCATCCTGCCGCCAATGACGACCGCCAGACCATCGGCCAGCTTCTGGGCGCGCTGCAGCGCCGTCCTTCCTCCACCCCCTATGTCGTCGCGGCGGCTGCCTCGGCGGCGTGGGTCGGCGCGGGCGCGCTGCTGACCTACACCAATCTGTCCGCGACTCCGGGCTCATTCAGCGCTCTTCTCGGCTCGCCCTCGCTGCTGGCGCTGGTCGCCGGCCTTACCGTGCCGCCCGCCCTGTTCTTCGTGCTCGGCTCCATGGTCCGGCGCATGCAGGAAATGCGGATGGTCGCGCAGTCCATGGCGCAGGTCGCCATGCGCCTTGCCGAGCCGTCACCGGTCGCCACCGACGACGTGGTGAATGTCGGGCAGGTGGTGCGCCGCGAGGTCGCCTCCATCGGCGACGGCATGGAGCGCACCATCGCCCGCGCCGGCGAGCTGGAGGCCATGGTCCGCAGCGAGGTCTCGGTCCTCGAACAGGCCTATGAGGAGAATGAGGCCCGCATGCGCAACCTGCTGGAGCGCCTCCAGCACGAGCGCGAGAGCATCCTCAGCCACGCCGACCACATCCGCGAGGCGATCGCCAGCGCGCATTACTCGTTCTCCCACGAGGTGGACGGGGTGAGCGAGCGCATCAACTCGACGGTGATGGAGGCCGCCGACCGCGTGACCGGCACGCTCTCCGAAAAGGGCGAGCACATCACGCTGGCGCTCGGCCGCGTGGGCGACACCATCATCGACGCCCTCACCGACAAGGGCGGCGATCTGATCGACCGGTTGCAGGCCACCGGCTCCGAGGTCAACACCAACCTCTCCGATGCCAGCGAGCACCTGATCACGACGCTGACCACCCAGACCGACGAGATCACCACCCGCCTGTCCGGGGTCACCGCCGACCTCACAACCAATCTGGCCGCGCGCACCGACGAGATCGGCGCCCGACTGCTTGAGACCGCGTCCGAGCTCTCCAACGTCGTCACCACGCGCACCGAGGAGATGGGCGAGAAGCTCACCGCCACCACGGTCAACCTCACCGAGACGCTCACCGCCCGTTCCGACGAAATCACCGACGCGCTGGTCAACACCGGCACGCGCCTTGCCGACGAGATCGCGGTCCGGGCCACCGAGGTGAACCAGACCCTGAAAAGCACCGGCGAAGCGCTGGTTCTCGACATGTCGGTGCGCGGCGGCGACGTGGTGCGCAAGCTGGAGGAAACCGGCTCGCGCGTCGCCGAGACCATCACCGTGCGCGGCGACGACCTCGCAGACCGCATCGCCGACACCGGCAATCGCATCTACGAGACCATCGCGGTGCGCGGCGGCGAGCTGGAGCGCCTGCTGGGCGAGACCGGCCAGCGCGTCGTCCACCAGCTCTCCCATGCCGGCGCCGACGTGCACGATGCACTCGCGGAATCCGCCGAGCGCCTGTCGCAGGACCTCGCCTATCGCGGCAACGCCCTGAGCGACCAGATCGCCCAGATCAGCGCAGAAGCGGTGCAGACCATCACCACGCGCGGCACCCGCGTCACCGAGGAGTTCCGCGACACTGCCGAGGGCCTGTCCACCGAGATCGGCAACAAGGGCGACGCCGTCCGCGAAATGCTCAACAGCCGCCTGAAGGCGCTGGAAGAAACGCTGTCGGTGCGCGGCGGCGAACTTGCCGATCGTATCGGCGCGGATTCCGCCATGCTTGGCCGCCAGATCGTCGACGGCCTGCGCGATTTCGACACTGTGCTCCAGACGCACGGTAACGGTATCGTCATGCGCATCAACGAGCAGGTCGACACCATCTCGCGCGGAATCGACCTTTCGCTTTCCGGCTTCGACGACAAGGTGACGATCAAGACCGAGCAGATCGCCTCCTCGCTCGACTTGCGCCTCGCCAATATCGAAGGCGTGCTCGACCGCGGCGTCGAGGGGCTGAACGAGACGCTCGCCGGCCGCACCACCGAGTTCGCCCAGACCATGAGCGAGGGCGCGCGTCTCGCCACCGAGGCGATGGAGAAATCGCTCGACGTGCTGGACGGCTTCTTCAGCCAGCACGCGCAGGCGGTGACCGAATCGATGAGCGACCGCATGGATCTTGCGGCCCGCACCCTCACCGATGGCGCCCGCAACGCCAATGACGCGATGAACCGCTCGCTCGACGTCCTCACCAACTTCTTCGAGGACCGCGCCGGCGCCGTGACCGACCAGCTCTCGCAGCGCATCGAGCAGGCCGACCGCGTGCTCGCCAACCGCGCCGCCGAGATCGCCGCCAGCCTCGATACCCGCGTCAACCGCTTCGAGGAGACCGTCGTCGGCCGCATCGAAAGCGTCGCGACCTCGGTGGAGGTGCGTGGCGCCGCCATGGCCGACCTGCTGGGCCAGCGCATCGGCGCCGTGGCCGGCCAGCTTCGCAACGAGGCCGGCGGCATCGAGGAGAGCCTCACCTCGCTGGTCGACAATGTGAGCCGCACGCTCGCCGACCGCGCCGGCGAGGTCTCGACCCTGTTCGACCAGCGCACCGAGGAAATCGCGCGGATCATGGACGAGCGCGGCAATGGCCTGCTCACCGCGCTGGAAGACCGCAGCATCGGCATCACCACCGAGATCACCCGCGCCAGCGGCGACCTGCTGACGGCCATTGACGACCATCGCGACAATCTGGTCCGCGCGCTCGACACCACCCGCAACGGGGCGATCGAGGACGTGATGCGCGCCAGCGAGGACCTGCTGCACACGCTGGAGCAGCGCTCCGAAGTCATCGTCTCGGCCTTCGAAGCGGCGACCGGCGGACGCGCCGAGCAGCTCAACCGCCTCAGCGAGGATGTGCTCGGCACGGTCGAAGCCCGCACCGCCGACATTCTTGATGCGTTCCAGCGCTCCTCGACCGCGACCGCGACCGAGATCGCCCGCGTCGGCGACGACCTGCTCACCCATCTGAATGGCCAGAGCGGCGACGTTGTCACCGCCCTGCGCGAGATCAGTACCCAGGTCACCGGGGAGATCGCCCGTGCCGGCGACAATCTGCTGACCGAATTCGACGGGCGCGGCTCCAACCTCGTCGAAACCGTGCGTCAGGTCAGCAGCCAGGTCGCCGACGAGATCGCCCGCGCCAGCGACGCGCTCATCTCCGAGTTCGACGGCCGCGGCTCGACTCTGGTCGATGCGGTGCGCCAGACGTCCAGCGTCACCTCCGCCGAATTCGCCCAGCTCACCGAGACCTTCGTGCGTGCGCTGGACGAGCGGGGTTCGACCATCGTCGACGCCGCCCGCCAGACGGCGGAGTTCACCTCCACCGAGCTCCAGCGCGTTAGCGAGGAATTCGTCGGGGCGCTCGACGGGCGCGGCAGCTCCATGGTCGACGCCGCCCGCCAGACCGCCGAGTTTGCCTCTGCCGAACTCCAGCGCGTCAGCGACAATTTCGTCGCGACGCTCGACGGGCGCGGCAGCTCGATCATCGACGCCGCCCGCCAGACCACGGATTACGCCTCCACCGAGCTTCAGCGTCTCAGCGACGAGCTGGCCGCGGCGCTCGACGGGCGCGGCAACACCATCGTGGAGGCCGCCCGCCAGTCGACGGAATACGCCTCTTCCGAGCTGCAGCGTCTCAGCGACGAGCTGACCGCGGCGCTCGACGGGCGCGGCAACACCATCGTGGAGGCCGCCCGCCAGTCGACGGCATACGCCTCTTCCGAGCTGCAGCGTCTCGGCGAGGAGTTGGCCGCCAACCTTGAGGGTCGCGGCAGTTCCATCGTCGACGCCGCGCGGCAGACCGCGGAATATGCCTCCTCCGAGCTTCAGCGCCTCGGCGACGAACTCGCCGCGACCCTGGAAGGCCGCGGCACCTCCATCGTCGATGCCGCTCGCCAGACCACGGATTACGCCTCCTCCGAACTCCAGCGCCTCGGCGACCACCTCGCTGCGACGCTGGAAGGCCGTGGCACCTCCATCGTTGATGCCGCCCGCCAGACCACGGATTACGCCTCCTCCGAGCTCCAGCGCCTTGGCGAAGAGTTCACCGCCGCCCTCGACGGGCGCGGTTCGGGCCTGGTGGACGCCATCGCCCAGAGCGGACGTACCGCCGTCGCGGAAATCACCGCCACCAACGACGCGCTGACCAACGATGTCTCCGCGCTGCTGGAGCGGCTCGGCAGCGTCAACGTGCAGCTTCAGGACGTGCTCGCCGGCTCCTCGGCCAATCTCGCGGCGATCGAAAGCGCGATCACCGACCGCCTCGGCTCGTTCCACTCCACCGTGGAAAATGTCGAGGAGGCCAGCCGCCTCGCCTCCAGCCGCATGGACGAGCAGATCCGCAACCTGCGCTCGGTCTCGACCGAGGTGCTTCAGGACGTCGCCTCGCTCAGCCAGAGCTTCAACGAGCAGGCCGGCATCATCACATCGGTCGCGACCGCGCTCGGCTCGGCGCATGAAAATCTCGATGAGACGCTGGGTGGGCGCCACGAAGCCCTTCTCGCCCTCGCCGAGCAGATCAACGCCCGCACCTCCGAGCTGGACGGGCGCGTCGCGCAGTACACCAGCCGGCTTGAGGAGACCTTCGGCAAGGCAGAGAGCCGCGCCGAAGAAATCTCCCGCGCCATCGTCGAGACCGCGCAGAGCTCCACCTCCACGCTGGTCAAGCAGCAGGAAGAGATCCGCGCCGCCGCCGATGCCGAGCGCGAGCGCACCCTCACCCAGCTCCGTGCCACCTACGAGCAGGCGGTCAGCGAAGTGAAGACGCTCATGGAGCAGGCCAATCAGGGCTTCACCAGCGCCACGCAGGAGCTGCGCGCCTCCGCCGCCGACATTCACAGCGTGCTGGAGACCACCCGCGAGGAGCTCAAGCGCGGCGTGATGGAACTGCCCGAGGAGACCGAGGCCAGCGCTTCCGCGATGCGCCGCACCGTCGCCGAGCAGATCAAGGCGCTGGCCGAACTCAACGAGATCGTGGCCCGCCACGGCCGCGCCTTCGATGCCGAGCCCGCCCGGGCCAAGGCTCCGGCCGCTCCGGCTCCGGCGGCTCCGGCCCAGGCACCCGTCGTTGCGGCTCCCGCGATGCCGGCCGCGCCCGCCCCGGCCCCGGTGGCCGCCGCTCCGGTCCGGCCTCAGCCGGCGCCGCAGCCCGTCGCTGCCAAGCCGGCGGTCGCCAAGCCCGCTGTCCAGCCGGCCGCTGCCCGTCCGGCCGCAATGGTGGCGCCGGCCCGTCCCGCCGCTCCCGCGGCGCAGCAGCCCGCGCGCGCGCCGGTTGCCTCGCGCCAGCCTGCGCCGTCGCCTTATGAGCCCGCGCGTCGTCCGGCCGCCCAGCCGGCGCCGCAGCAGGCACCGGCCCGTCGTCCGCCCCAAGGCGCGTCCGCGAACCCGTCCGCACGCGGCGGCGAAGGCCAGCAGAGCGGCTGGCTCTCCGACCTGCTCGCCCGCGCCTCCGACGGCGACGGCCAGTCCTTCGCCCCCGCCTCGTCCCGCGCTCCGGCGCGGGGCAATGAGGCGCGCGGCGGACAGGCCGAGCGCCCGGTGCACCACACCATCGAGTCGCTCGACTCGCTCTCGCTCGACATCGCCCGGATGATCGACCACGAGGCCGCCGTCGACCTGTGGGAGCGCTACAAGAAGGGCGAGCGCAACGTGTTCACCCGCCGGCTCTACACCATGCAGGGCCAGCAGACCTTTGAGGAAATCCGCCGCAAGTATCGGCGCGACCTCGAATTCCGTGACACGGTGGACCGCTACATCGTCGAGTTCGAGCGTCTGCTGGAACAGGTGGCGCGCGACGATCGCGGTCAGGAGATGACCCGGACCTACCTGACGTCGGACACCGGCAAGGTCTACACTCTGCTCGCCCACGCCGCCGGTCGCTTCGACTGACGGCGGGACGAGCCGGGCGCCCCTCCTCCAGGGCGAAACTGAAAAGGGCCCCCGACGGGGCCCTTTTTGTTGGCGCGCGCGGTGGCGCAAACCCGGCCGCAGGACGTCTCGGCACCCGAACGAAAAAGGGCCCCGCGAGGGGCCCTTCCATGTCGTCTCCCGGCCGGCGAACCGCTCAGAAGCGGCGTGAGGCCCAGTCGACCAGTTCGACCAACACCTGGTCGGAGGCCTCATCCAGCGCGCGGGTGACCTCGGGGCCGGCCGTGCCGCTCGCCGCCGCCCGCGCCGTGAACAGCTGCGAGCCGATGATGCGGCCATCGGAAGCGCGCACGATCTTGGCGAACACCTCGACCACCGCCTCGTTGCCCTGGAAGGTCTGGAGCCCGAAAGCGCGGATGTCGGTCAGCAGCGCGTACTCCGCGACGATGCCGTCGCTCGCGCGCCCGACCGATGAGCCACGGCTGCCGTTCTGGAACGATTCGATCAGCCGCGCCTGGAACAGGGCCGGCAGGCTGTCGGCCCATTGCGCGCCGCCGAGATAGTTGATCTGCCCCGCCGCCGGCTCAACCACGATCTGCTGGGTGTCGAGCACCTGCAACGCCGTGGGCGCGGCGACGACCAGTTGGCCCCGACCCGCGCGCGGCGCGCGGAAATCGGTCGGCGCGGTCAAGTCGAAAGTCGGCACCGGCTTGCTGCCGAGCACCGACGCGCAGCCACCGAGAAGCAGCGCAGCGCCCATCGTCAGTCCGATGCCTGCCGACCGGCGGCATGCCCTGTCAAAATTCACGCGAATGCCCCTGCCCGATTCCCTCAAACGCCCCATGTTCACCGGCCACTGTAGCTGGGAACGGACGAGCCGCCAAAGATGAACTGGCGGGGATTGCGCTCAAGATTGCGGAACACCCGCTCGATCTCGGCCAGCGTGCGCCGCCCGTCCGCCGCCAGCGCCTCGTACTGGCGCAGGCCCGGCCCGGTAAACTGGTTCAGGTTCTTCGACAGCTCGGCGGTGCGCGCGTCGAGATTGAAGGCCAGCTTGCGCACTTCCTCGGCGGCGCCGGAAATCTGCGCGAACATGCCCTTGCCTTCCTCGCTGGTGGTCATGGCGTTCACATTGTCGAGGATGGTGTCGACCTTGGTCGCCATGCCGTCGAGCCGCCCGGTGAAGGCGTTGATATCGTTCACCGTGGCGCGCACCTTGTCGGGATCAACCGCCGCGACGGTCTTGTCGAGATTGGTGGCGAGCTGGTCGATGCGCCGCGCCGCACTGCTGACATCGCTGACGAGACCGTCGATGCTGTCGGCGTTCTTGCCGAGGGCGGCGCTGAACTTGTCGACGTTGTCGATGATCGAGTTGATCTTGTCCTGATTGTCGCTCAGCAGGATGTCGATCCGGCGCGCAATGTCGTCGACGCGGCCCATCACCTGACGCACGCCCTGCATCACGTCCTGCACCGCCGACGCATCGGCGTCGATGGTCGGCAACTGTCCATCCGGTGGCGCAGGAAGCGGAGCGGCATTGCTGGAGCCGCCGGCGAGCCCGACCGAGGCAAGTCCGGTCAGCACCTGCGAATCGAGCGTGGCGGTCGTGTCGGACTTCACCGGCGTGCCGGGCTGCACCGCGATGGTGGCGATCACCTTGCGCGGATCGGTGTTGTCGAGCGAGAGCTTCATGACCTCGCCGACCGGAATGCCGTTGAAGGTGACGCCGGAGCCGGTCTGGAGGCCCTTCACCGGGCCGCTGAAGATCACCTGATATTCGGTGCGAGGGCCGCGGCTGCCCTGCCCGGTGAACCACCAGACGAAGCCGAAGGCCGCACCCACCACAATGAGCGTGAACAGGCCGATGATCGTGTAATTGGCGCGTGTTTCCATGATCCGGTCTCAGCGACGCCCTTCGGTTCCGAAGCCGGCTGCCCGTGCCCGCTTGCCGTGAAAATAGGACATGATCCAGGGATGGCGCGACGCCATCATGGTCTCGATCGGCCCGACCGCGATCACCTTGCCCTCGCCGAGCGCGGCGATGCGGTCACAGACCGTGTGGAGACTGTCCAGATCGTGCGTTACCATGAATACGGTCAGGCCCAAAGTTTGCTGCAGCGTGGCGATCAGGTCGTCGAATTCGCCGGCGCCGATGGGGTCGAGGCCGGAAGTCGGCTCGTCGAGGAAGAGGATTTCCGGGTCGAGCGCCAAGGCGCGCGCCAACGCGACGCGCTTGATCATGCCGCCGGAAAGTTCCGAGGGGAACTTGGACACGACGTCCGGCTGGAGACCCACCATCTCAACCTTGGCGATGGTGATTTCGTCCATCAATTGCTGCGACATCTGGAGATATTCGCGCATCGGGAACTGGATATTCTGCTTCACCGTGAGCGAGGAGAACAATGCCCCCTGCTGGAACAGGACGCCCCAGCGCTGTTCCAACGCCCGCCGCTCGGCAAAGTTCAGTGTGTCGAGGTCCTGCCCGAACACCTCGACCGTGCCCGAACGCTTGGGCACCAGCCCGAGAATGGTGCGCGTCAACACCGACTTGCCGCCGCCCGAAGCGCCAACGAAGCCGAGGATCTCGCCCTTCATCACGTCGAGCGAGAGCCCATTGAGAATGATGCGGTCGCCGAAGCCGACCACGACGTCGCGCACGCTGATGATCGGTTCCGTCGCCGGCGCGATGCGGGCGGCAGACCGGGTGGGGGCGGATGTGTCGTTCACCTGCATCGCCGCGCCCCTACATGTCGATCGCGGCGAAGAACATGGCGAACAGGCCGTCCACCACGATCACCAGGAAGATCGCCTTCACCACCGATGCGGTGGTGTGCGCGCCGAGCGATTCCGCGCTGCCGCCGACCCGCATGCCCTCCATGCAGGCGATGAGGCCGATGATCGCCGCCATGAACGGCGCCTTGATCATGCCGACCTCGAAGGTGTTCATCGAGATGGCTTCCTTGAGCCGCGCCAGAAAGATTTCCGGCGAGATGCCGCCATAGAGCCACGCCACCAGCCCGCCGCCGAACAGCGCGCACATGCTGCCGAGGAAGGTGAGCAGCGGCACCGCGATGATGAGCGCCACAAGGCGCGGCAGCACCAGCACCTCGTTGGGATCGAAGCCCATCACCCGCAGCGCGTCGACCTCCTCGCGCATGCGCATGGAGCCAAGCTCGGCGGTGAAGGCGCTCCCCGATCGGCCGGCGACCATGATCGAGACGATCAGCACGCCCAACTCGCGCAAAGTGAGGATGCCGACCATGTCGACCACATAGGTGGTCGCGCCGAACTTGCGGAAATGGAAGATGCCCTGCTGGGCGATGATGCAGCCGATCAGGAAGGTGATCAGCGCCACGATCGGCACCGCCCTGAGCCCCGTGCGCTCCAGATGGAACACCATCGAGGTCCAGCGGAAGGTCAGCGGCCGCACCAGCACGCGCAGCAGCGACGCCGTCACCGCGCCGATGAAGCTGAGGAACAGCCGGCTGTCCGCGAGAACGTCGACCATGGTGCGGCCGACCACGCGCAGGCCGCCGATCACCGGGTTGATGTGGCGCACCTCCGGCGGCACCTGATGGCAGCCATGGGATATTTCGGCCAGCAGCGGCTCGAAGCGGCGCTCCAGCCCGACGACGTGCGGCCGGACGCCGGCCGCTTCGAGCGCGCGCACCAGCCGGTCAGCCAGCACCGCGCCAACCGTATCGAAGCTGCGCACGCCGGACAGGTCGACGCGCGCCGCCTCGACCGGGCCGGCTTCCAGCTCGGCCAGCCCGAGGCGTACCGCCTCCTCCAAGGCGAGGCTTTGCGCGGCAATCCATCGGCCGTTGCCGACGAACACCAGTTCCCGGCCATGGCGCGCCGTGGCGAGAAGCGGTGCTTCAGCAGCCCCCAAAATCGGCTCCCTTCGAACTTTCCGCGCGCTGCACCCGGCACAGGATCGCCGGGCGGAGGCGACAGAGACCGGCCAACGCCAAATCGTCTGTAATTTCTTAACCCTGTGCCTTCCGCTCTGTCGAGGTCATTGGCTTTGATAATGGTATCATGATGGGTAAACCATATCATCTCGCGCAGAGTGTGCTTTCCCTGTGACGGCCGGACAGCCGCGCCGGCTGGCTTTATCGTGACCGGACGCCGCAGCGATTCGCGGCGCATCTCGGTCGGTCGCCATGCACAACCCATCCCCCCGCCTTCATGTCCGCGTCGAACGCTTTCCGATCCGCGGTAGCTTCACCATCGCCCGCGGCTCGAAAACCGAGGCCGTGGTTGTGGTGGCCGAGATTCATGCGGATGGCATCGTCGGGCGCGGCGAATGCGTGCCCTATGCGCGCTATGGCGAGAGCGTGGAGGGCGTCGCGGCCGCGATCGGGGCCATGGCGGCCGCAGTGGCGCAGGGGCTGACGCGGACCGCGCTTCAGCAACGCATGCCGGCCGGCGCCGCGCGCAATGCGCTCGACTGCGCGTTCTGGGACCTTGAGGCCAAGCGCGCGGGCCTGCGCGCCCATGCGCTCGCCGGCGTGCCGGCGCCCTCGCCGGTGGTCACCGCCTACACGCTCAGCCTCGACACGCCGCAGGCGATGGCGCGGGCCGCGCGCGAGGCGGCCCGTCCGGTGCTCAAGCTCAAGCTTGGCGGCGATGAGGATATCGCCCGGCTCGACGCCATCCGCGCCGCCGTGCCGGAGGCCGCTCTCATCATCGATGCCAATGAGGGCTGGAATGGCGGCAATCTCATGCACAATATGGAAGCCTGCGCCCAAGCCGGCGTGAGGCTGGTGGAGCAGCCGCTGCCCGCAGGGGACGATGCGCTGCTGGAGCGCGTGCCTCACCTGATCCCGATCTGCGCCGATGAGAGCGCGCATGACCGCGCCGGCCTGCCCCGCCTCATCGGACGCTACGACGCGATCAACATCAAGCTCGACAAGACCGGCGGCCTCACCGAGGCGCTGGCCCTGGCGGAGGCTGCGCGCGGCGCGGGGCTCGACCTCATGGTCGGCTGCATGGTCGCGACCTCGCTGTCCATGGCGCCGGCGCTGCTGCTGGCCGGGCAGGCCCGCTTCGTCGACCTCGACGGCCCGCTGCTGCTGGCGCACGACCGCGCGCCCGGCCTCGTCTATGAAGGCAGCCTGGTCTATCCGCCCGAGGCCGCGCTCTGGGGCTGAGGTCGCATCCAGGCGGCAAAGGCGAGACCCGCACCCGCGAGCGCCATCAGCGCCGATGTGTAGAACGCCCCCGCTCCAAACAGGGTCCAGAGCGGGCCGGACAGCAGGATCGTCCCGGTCATCACGATTGCCGTCGCCCAGGAGGCCAGCGCCTGCGTGCCCGCCTGCCGCCCGGCCGGCGCGTGGCGCGCCACCAGTTCGACCGTGCCGAGATAGGTGCAGCCGAAGGTCAGCCCGTGCAGCATCTGCAGGCCGGCCAGCAGCGGCAATGGCGGTTCCAGCGCCATCGCGCCGAAGCGCAGCACCCCGGCAAGGCCGCCAAGCATCAGGAGCCGCTCCGGCCCGAGGCGGGCGGTGGTGCGGGTGCCGACCCGGAACAGCAGCACTTCCGCGAGCACGCCGACCGCCCACAGCAGACCGATCACGGCATCGGAATAGCCGAGAGCGCGCCAGTGCACCGAGGCGAAGGCGTACAGCACGCCATGCGAGCCCTGCACCAGCGCCGCCGCCGCGATGCCGATCGCGAGGATGGCGGTCACGCTGGCCTTCTCGGCGCGCGCGCCGCGCGGCGCCAGCGGCGCTTCCTCCAGCAGCGCGGAAGCCCCCGCCGTGACCAGCGCGCCGGCGACGATGAACCAGATCACCGCGTCGCCCGGCAGAAGCCCCAGCAGCAGGCCGCCGGCCATGTTGCCGCCGATGAAGGACAGCGAGCCCCACAGCCGCACCCGGCCGTAATCCAGCTGCCCGAGTTTGCGCCGCGACACCGCATAGGCGTCGATCACCGGCAGGCTCGGCTGCCAGAAGCAGGTGGCGAGCGCCAGCGCGATCAGCATGGTCGCCGTGCTCGGCGCCAGCGCCACGCCGGCAAAGCACAGCGCGGTCGCCAGCGCGTAGAGCATGAGCGTCGCGCGCGGCCGCCCGCTTCGGTCCGCGATCAGTCCGCCAAGCGGCATGGTGAACAGCCGCGCCGCCATCGGCACGGCGAGCGCGAAGGCGATCCATGAAGCATCGAAACCGCGCGCCTGCAGCCACACCGGGAAGAACGGCATGTAGACGCCGATGCCGAAGAACAGGCCGACATAAACGGCGGCAATGGCGTGACGCGGGGCGAGGACGGGCACGATGCGGGGCTCGGGAGAAAAAGACCGCGCCTCGATATCAGGAAGCCGGGTACGTTGCGAGG
Source organism: Ancylobacter sp. G4_0304 (assembly GCF_047501495.1). NCBI lineage: Bacteria > Pseudomonadati > Pseudomonadota > Alphaproteobacteria > Hyphomicrobiales > Xanthobacteraceae > Ancylobacter > Ancylobacter sp. G4_0304. Next base: position 18,884 of record NZ_JAZDRM010000008.1, read on the forward strand.
CGCGCCATCGCCCGCCTCACCCCCACCAGGCGTGGAAGTGATGCACCGGCCCGTGGCCGCTCCCGATCTCCAGCCGGTCGGCGGCGCCGATGGCGGCGGAAAGATACGCCTTGGCCGCCTCCACCGCCGCCCGCAGCGGCAATCCCTTGGCGAGCCCCGCCGCAATGGCCGAGGACAGGGTGCAGCCGGTGCCATGGGTGTTGCGGGTGGCAAGACGCGGGGCGGAAAGCTCCAGCACGCCCTCCGCGTCGAGCAGCACGTCGATGCTCTCCGGCCCCTCGCCGTGCCCGCCCTTGATCAGCACCGCGTTCGGCCCCATGGCGATCAGGCGCTCCGCCTGCCGGCGCATCGCGGGCAGCGTGGTGGCGGTCTCGTCGTCGAGCAGCGCGGCGGCTTCCGGCAGGTTTGGCGTGATCACCAGCGCGCGCGGCAGCAGGGAGGATCGCAGCGATTCCACCGCTTCGGGCACCAGCAGCCGCGCGCCAGACGCCGCGACCATCACCGGATCGAGCACCACCGTCGTGAGCCCGTGTCGGTCCAGTCCCGCCGCCACCGCCTCGATCGCCTCGGGGCGCGAGAGCATGCCGATCTTCACCGCGTCGACCTTGAGATCGGAGAACACGGCGTCGATCTGCGCGCCGATGAAGGCCGGCGGCACGTCGTGGATCCCGGTGACGCCGAGCGTGTTCTGCGCGGTGAGCGCGGTGATGACGCTCGCGCCGTAAACCCCGAGCGCCGAAAAGGTCTTGAGGTCGGCCTGAATGCCGGCGCCGCCGCCGGAATCCGAGCCCGCAATGGTCACCGCGATAGACGTCTTGGCGTTCATCAGGCGCTCTCCCTTGACCGGGAAGGCCGGGTGCGGACCGGGCGCGGCAAGGCCCCGCGGCGCGCGATCCGTTTCCTCCGCCGGCATGACCCGGATCAGGTTCGTGGGTTGGCTGCGCGCCTGCGGCCTCTGCCGCCGACGCCGGCCTCTCAGCCCTTGCGGGCACCCCAACGCGATCGTTGACCGACGCATAGGCGAAGCTGCCGGCCCTTGCAAGGCGCCCGGGCGGAGGCTGGCACCGAGGGGTTGCGCCCGCGCCCGGCTTCTGTTCCTTTGGCGCACCTGAACCGGCCCGGAATTCCGAAATGGTCCCCTTCTTCGTGCAGATCAAATGCCAGCTCGGCCGCTCCTATGAGGTGGCCAACGCCATCGCCGATGCCGAAATCGCCTCGGAAATCTATTCCACCGCCGGGGAGTTCGACCTTCTCGTGAAGTTCTATGTCACGGAAGGCACGGATATCGGCCATTTCGTGAACCAGAAGGTGCATTCCGTGCCCGGCATCCAGGACACGCGCACGCTCATCACCTTCAAGGCATTCTGAACCGGTCAGACCGAGGGGCCGGAAGGGGTGGTGGAATCGGCCATTGCCCGTGCCAGCGCCTCGGCCTTCCGGCGATCCTGCCACAGCACATAGAGGCCGGCGCCGATCACGATCAGCGCGCCGAGCAGCACCAGAAGCGGCGGGACTTCCGCGAACAGGAAAAAGCCGAGCAGCAGCGACCACAGCATCGCCGAATAGGCGAAGGGTGCGACCACGGAGGCCGGCGCATAGCGATAGCTCTCGGTGAGCAGGATCTGCGCGATGCCGCCCACCACACCGATGGTGACCAGCAGCCCCGCCTCGAACAGGCTCGGCAGGCGCCAGCCCCAGGCCGCCGTCGCCAGCCCCGCCACCGCCGCCAGCGCCTGAAAATAGAACACGATCGCCGCAGTGGTTTCGGTCGCGGTCAGCCGGCGCACCTGCACCATGGCGCCGGCGGTGAAGAAGGCACCGAGCAGCGCGCAGCTTGCGCCGATCACGCTCTCCACCGTGTCGAAACCCTCGCCCATGTGCGGCCACAGCATAATCACCACGCCGCCGAGCCCGACGGCGACCGCCGCCCAGCGATAAAGCATCACCTTCTCGTGCAGGAGCATCGCGGCAAGTGCCACCGTGATCAGCGGCGCGGTGAAACCGATGGCGGTGGCGTCGGCGAGCGGAATACGCGCCAGCGCGGCAAAGCTCAGCCCCATGGCGGTGACGCCGATGGTCCCGCGCACGATATGGCCCACCGGATTGGCGGTGCGCACCGCCGCGCTGATCTCATGGCGCCAGGCGAGCAGCGCCAGCAGCGGGAACAGCGCGAAGAAGGAGCGCGCGAACACCACCTCGCCGGTCGGGACCGTTCCCGACACGATGCGCACCAGCGCTGCCATGATGGTGAAGAGGAAGGTTGCGCCGATCTGCAGCGCAATGCCTTTTGCCGCGTTCATGGCCGCCTTGGAGCACGATGGGCGAGTCTCAGCAAGAGTCCTGACGCGTAACGTGACGGCTCATGGAAACGGGTCGCCGCCCGCGAGCCAGATGCCGCCGAAAACGACGCCCGCTGCGGCCGCAAGGCACGCCAGCGCGAGCAACACAGAGCCCGGCGTCGCCGGCGCGCGGTCGACGAACGCCATGGGCCGCTTGCGCCCGCTCAGCATGGCGAGGATCAAATTATCACTGCCGAACAGCGAATAGGCGAGGTTCGCCGCGACATGCAGCCCGACTAGCCAGAGCAGGATTTCGAAAATCTGGCCGTGCAGGGCGGAGGCCCGCGACACGATATCCGGGTCCACGGCAAGCGCCATCGGCCCGTCGACCATGATGTCATCGGTGGTGAACAGGCCGGTGAGCGCCTGCGCGCCCACCACGGCGAGCAGCGCCATCACCATCCAGCCGCCGACCGGATTGTGACCGAGATAATGCTGCGGCCTCCCGCGCAGCAGCGACCCGATATAGGACATCGCTGCCCCCGGCCCGCGCAGGAAGCCCGCGAAGCGCGCCGTGCTGCCGCCGACCACCCCCCAGAGCAGGCGGAAGACCAGCACGACGAGGATCGCGAGGCCGTTTCGCATGTGCCAGACCAGCGTCTCGTCGCCGTAATATTTGGTCGCGAAGGCGAGTCCGACCAGGGCGGCCAGCATCCATTTGGAGAGGCGGGTCGGCAGATCCCAGGCGAGAACGCTCGCCTGGGTCGCGGGAGTGGAGGACATGTCGGAAAACCCGTCAGCTTTCGATGCCGCAGCTTATGGCGCGATCAGCTTTTGGCGCGGAACGTGTCATGGCAGCCGCCGCAGGAGCGCACCACGGCCGGGAAGTTCGCCTTGAAGCTCGCCTCATCGGTGATCGCCGCGCGCGCCGCCTTGGCGTCGGCCGCGAATTTGGTGAACAGCGCCTTGAACTCAGCGTTCTTCTCCCACACCGCCGGCAGCGCGTCGCTACCAGCCTGCGAGCCCTCGGGGAACAGGGTTGGTAACGTCGCGGCATTCTTCACATAAACGTCGAGCGCAGCCTGCACCGGAGCGAGCTCGAACGGGGCCTTGCCCTGGAGCATCGCGCCGACCGGACGGGTCGCCTGCCCCCACTCCTTCATCAGGCCCTCGCGCTGCTTGATGACGTCGGACTGCGCCACCACCGCCGTGGCATAGCTGGCCAGCGAAACGGCAGCGACGGCTGCGAGCACGCGGAATTTCATGAAACAGGCTCCCTGAACAAGCTGACCCGACGTCAGCGGAAGGCCAGCTTAGTAAGGCTCTAAACGATAACAAGCCAACCAAAGACACCATCGCGCGCTCGTGATGCACCGCACACCGAAAAGCGGTTGAATGGCTCGGCGGAGACCTTTGGGTCGTGTTTTCCCCGATTGTCGACTGACCAAAATGACGTAGCGTCACTGACATTACCCAAGGTTGCTGGAAACGCTCCGTCCGTCGCAGGAAAGTAGGCCCATGTCTCTCCGCACCATTCTTCTTCACGCCGCTCCCGATAGCGGCTTCAACGACCGCCTCGCCTTCGCTGTCGGGCTCGCGCGCCAAAACGGCGCCACCCTCAAGGCGGTCTACACGCTCTATCCGGCCGGCGTTCCGCGCGTCGGCCGCGCGCTCGCGATCTACATCAAGGAGATCATGCGCGAGGCCAAGGAAAAGGAAGCCGGCCTGAAATCCAGGTTCGACGCCGCGATCGCCGCCGCCGGCGTGACTGGCGACTGGGTGGTGGTCGAGGGCGAGGTGACGCCGGAGCTGCGCGAGGCCACCAATTTCGCCGATCTCACCGTGGTCAGCGAGACGCCGGAAGGCACGGTCGACGACGACCTCGCCGCGACGATGCCGGAACACCTGGCGCTCGCCTGCAATGCGCCGGTCGTGGTGGTGCCGACGGGCAAGCCGGTGCCTGCCCGCGTGGGCAAGGTGCTGATCGCGTGGAAGCCCTCGCGTGAAGCCGGACATGCCGTGCGCTTCGCCCTGCCGATTCTTGCGGGCGCGGACGCGGTGGAAGTGTTGACCGTCGGCGAGAACGGCAGGGTTCCGGACGCTTCCGGCGCCAAACTGGCCGATTTCCTCGGCACCCACGGCATCAAGGCGACCCACCGCCATGTCGAGAGCAATTCCCCCAGTACTGCCATCGTCGAGGAAGCCACCGCGTTCGGTGCCGACCTCATCGTCATGGGCGCCTATAGCCGCTCGCGCCTTGCCGAGCTGGTGCTGGGCGGTGTCACCGCCTCGCTGCTTGCCCGCCCGCCGGTCGCGCTGCTCTGCGCCCATTGAGGTATCACGGAGGGCACCCGCGCCGGGTGCCCTCTCCTTCCGGCACAGGTCAGCCGGGGAACGCCACGACCGTCTGGCGCTGCTCGCCTAGCCCCTCGACGCCGAGCGTCACCACGTCGCCCGGCTTGAGATAGACCGGCGGCTTCATGCCGAGCCCGACACCAGGCGGCGTGCCGGTGATGATCACGTCGCCGACATCCAGCACCATGAAGCGGCTGATATAGGCCACCAGGAAATTCGCGTTGAAGATCATGGTGCGGGTCGAGCCGCGCTGGCGCTTCTCGCCGTTCACGTCGCACCACATGGCAAGGTTTTGCACGTCCGGAATCTCGTCCGGCGTCACCAGCCACGGGCCGAGCGGGCCGAAGGTCTCGCAGCTCTTGCCCTTGATCCACTGCCCGCCCTGCTCGATCTGGAAGGCGCGCTCCGAGACGTCATTGGCGAGGCAGAAGCCGGCGATGTGGGCTGGCGCCTCCGCCTCCTCGACATAGCGCGCGGTCTTGCCGATCACGATGCCGAGCTCGACCTCCCAGTCGAGCTTCGTTGAGCCCTTCGGCTGGATGATGTCGTCATCGGGTCCGACAATGCAGTTCGGCGCCTTGGAGAACAGCACCGGCTCGGCCGGGATCGGCATGCCCGCCTCCTCGGCATGGTCGGCATAGTTCAGCCCGACCGCGATGAAATGGCCGGGCCGCGCCACGCAGGGGCCGAGACGCGCGCCGGCGGGCGCGGCGGGCAGCGATGCGGGCGACAGCGCGGCGAGCCTCGCAAGCCCCTCCGGCGACAGCGTTTCTCCACCGATATCCGGCACAAGGGCGCTGAGGTCCCGCACGATGCCATCCGCATCGATCAGGCCGGGCTTCTCCTTGCCGGGAGCGCCGAAACGCACGAGCTTCATGTCTGGTCCTCGAAGGCTGGAAGGATGTGAGGGAGCGATTCTGGCGCGGAGTATTCGCCGCGCTTCCGGGCTCGGCAAGGGAGACGCATGGAAATCGCGCGATCCTTTCGGGTTGCGGCCCTGCCGGCGGGGCTGTAACTGTGCCGGCAATAATGTCAGCAATGCTGACCAAAATTCCCCCGGAGAGTGCCGTGTCCGTGCAGATCGTCTCGCTGTTCCTGTTCGCCATCGCCGGGGCCATCACGCCGGGGCCGAACAACATGATTTCGGCGGGCTCGGGCGCGGCTTTCGGCTTCCGGCGCACCCTGCCGCAAATCTGGGGTGTCGCGGTCGGCTTCACGGTGATGGTGATCGCGGTGGGCCTCGGCCTCGGCGCGGTCTTCACCGCCCTGCCCTTCCTGCATTGGGCGTTGAAACTCGCGGGCGCCGCCTATCTGCTGTTCCTCGCCTGGAAAATCGCCAATGCCGGCGGCCCGGCGGGCGGGACCGCGCTGGAGAAGCCGTTTACACTGTTGCAGTCCGCGCTGTTCCAGTGGGTGAACCCCAAGGCCTGGACCATCGCGCTCAGCATCGTGCCGGCCTTCACCACCATTGGCGGCGATCTCGTCACCGAGGTGGTGGTGATCGCGGTGGTGTGCGGCATCGTCACTCTGCCGGCGCTAGCGCTGTGGGCAGGCTTCGGTGTGATGCTCGCCCGCGCCTTCTCCGAGCCGCGCCAGCAGCGCCTCGTCAACCGCGCCATGGGTGCGCTGGTGGCCGCCAGCTTGGTGATGCTGTTCCTCTGAGACGCGTGCGGTGCAGCACGTGTCATAAAAGCGTGATCCGAGTCGGGCTTATGGGACGCATGAACCCATCATCGGACCCACTCGGACGCGTGCCCTTCGAGGACACGCCATTCGCGACTATGGCGGGGAGCTCCTCCGAGATGAACGACGCGCCCGACGCACGCCGCTATCGCAGCCTGTTCCTGTCCGACGTCCATCTCGGCACCAAGGGCTGCCAGGCGGACCTGCTGCTGGATTTCCTGCGCTATCACGACGCCGACACGCTCTATCTGGTCGGCGACATCGTGGACGGCTGGCGCCTGCGCTCGGGCTGGTACTGGCCGCAGGCGCATAACGACGTGGTGCAGAAACTGCTGCGCAAGGGGCGCAAGGGCACGCGTATCGTCTACCTGCCGGGGAACCATGATGAATTCCTCCGCGATTATTACGGCAGCCATTTCGGCGGCATCGAGGTGGTGGAAACCGCGATCCACGAAGCGGCCGACGGCAAGCGCTTCCTCGTCATCCATGGCGACGTGTTCGACGTCGTGGTGCGGCACGCGCGCTGGCTCGCCTTCCTCGGCGACGGCGCCTACACCGCCGCGCTCGGGCTCAACACCCATCTCAACTGGATCCGCCGCAAACTCGGCTTTCCCTATTGGTCTCTGAGCCAATGGGCCAAGCTCAAGGTCAAGAACGCGGTGAACTTCATCGGCCGGTTCGAGGAAGCGGTCGCCACCGAGGCGCGCCGCCACAAGGTCGACGGCGTGATCTGCGGACATATCCACCACGCCGCGCAGCACGATAATTTTGGCGTGCGCTACCTCAATTGCGGCGACTGGGTGGAAAGCTGCACCGCCATCGTCGAGCACGAGGATGGACGCTTCGAGATCATCGACTGGGCCCGCCTCACCCGCGCCCGCACCAGCGCGCCCCTGCTGCTGGAACGCCCGAAGGCCGCCGCCTGATGCGAATCCTGATCGCGACCGATGCCTGGACACCGCAGGTCAACGGCGTCGTCCGCTCGCTCCAGCACACCGCCCGCGAGGCGCGCGAACTCGGTGCGCAGATCGACTTCCTGACGCCGGGCGATTTCCGCACCATCCCGATGCCGACCTACCCGGAGGTGCGACTGGCGCTCGCCACGCGCTCCATGGTGGCCCGACGCATGGACGAGATCGGCGCCGACCTCGTGCACATCGCCACCGAAGGGCCCATCGGCCTGCGCGCGCGCAGCGTCTGCCTGTCGCGCGGCGCTACCTTCACGACGAGCTACCACACGCGCTTCCCGGAATATCTCGCGGCCCGCGCACCTGTGCCCGAGCGCCTATCCTATGCTTGGCTGCGGCGCTTCCACAATGCCGGCGCCGGCATCATGGTCTCGACCCCCACGCTTCGCGACGAGTTGGCGGCGCGCGGCTTCCGCAACATCATGCCGTGGTCGCGCGGCGTCGATGCCACGCTGTTCCGCCCGCGCACGCGGGAGGAGATCGCCGATCCCGCGCTCGATTTTCCCGGCCCGGTGTTCCTCTATGTCGGCCGCGTCGCGGTCGAGAAGAACATCAGCGCCTTTCTGGAGCTGGACCTGCCCGGCACCAAGGTCGTGGTCGGCGACGGCCCGGCCCGCGCCGAGCTGGAGGCAAAGCACCCCGATGCGCGCTTCCTCGGCATGAAGCAGGGCGAGGACTTGGCGCGGGTCTATTCCAGCGCCGACGTCTTCGTGTTTCCCAGCCTCACCGACACGTTCGGCATCGTGCTGTTGGAAGCGCTGGCGAGCGGCGTGCCGGTCGCGGCCTTTCCGGTCACCGGCCCGCGCGACGTCATCGGCGCCGCCCCGGCGGATCGTCCGGTCGGGGTGCTCGACAACGACCTGCGCGCGGCGGCGCTGGCGGCGCTGCACATCGACCGCGCCGATGCCCGTCAGTTCGCGCTGGGCTATAGCTGGCGCGCCTGCACCCAGCAGTTTCTCGACAATATCGAGACCGCCCGGCAGGCCGGCCTGCCGACGCTCGCCGCGGCGTGCTGACGCCGACGTTCAGGCCCTGCCGGCGGCGAGGCAGCGGTTGAACACCGCCGCATCGACATTGCCACCCGAGAGCACAACCGCCGCCACCTTGCCGCGCAGATCGACCCGGCCCGCCAACACCGCCGCGAGCGCGACCGCGCCGCCGGGCTCCACCACCAGCTTCAGCTCCTCGAAGGCGAAGGCCACGGCGCGCTCGACTTCCTCATCGGTGGCGGAAACCCCCTCGCCCACGATGCGCGACGAAATCTCGAAGGTCAGCGCCCCAGGGGTCGCCGCCATCAGCGCGTCGCAGATCGAGCCGGACACGCGGTTGTTGCGCTCGCGCCCGCCGGAACGGAACGAGCGTGCATGGTCGTCGAAGCCGGCCGGCTCGGCGGTCATCACCCGCGCCTCGGGAAACCGCGCCTTGACGGCGAGGGCGATACCGGAAATCAGCCCGCCGCCCGAGGCGTTGGCGAGTACAACGTCCGGCCTCAGGTCGAGAGCCTCTAGATCCTGTGCAATCTCATAGCCGACCGTGCCCTGTCCGGCGATGATGTGGAAATCGTCATAGGGCGGTACGTAGATCGCGCCGCGCTCGCGGGCGATGTCGCCGGCGATGGCGTCGCGGTCCTCGCTCTCCCGGTCATATTCGACCACCTCGCCGCCAAAGGCGATGGTGCGCGCCTTCTTCACCGCCGGGGCGTCCTTCGGCATGACGATGACCGAGCGCATGCCCATCAGCGTCGCCGCCGCCGCCACGCCCTGCGCGTGGTTGCCGGAGGAGCAGGCGACGACGCCACCGGCGCGCTCGGATTCGGCAATGCGCGAGATGCGGTTATAGGCGCCGCGGAACTTGAACGAGCCGGTGCGCTGCAGCGGTTCGGGCTTCAGGAACACCCGCCCTCCGGTCATCGCGTCAAGCCGCGCCGAGGACACCAGCGGCGTGTGCACCGCCACTCCCGCGAGGCGCTCGGCGGCCGAGGCGATGTCGTCGACGGTCGGAAGCACCGGAGCGGAGCCGGAGGAAAGGGAGGTCGCCATGATGGTCACCATCGTTGGGAGCGTGCGCCGTTGCCGGCATATCGGACGCGCATCTTGGCACATTCGTGACCGCGCGTGCATAGGCTGTCGCAACCGGCCGCGATGCAACCCGTGCGTCGCTTGCCTCCACCGGCCGGCTCGACCTACAACTCGTCTTCCCCAACCAGAGCAGGAGCCGGCATGTCAGGCCGCACGCGCTTTCTCGATCGTGGCGGCATGGAAGCCGGTGCGCAGGCCATTACCGGCCAGCTCGGCCGCACCATCCAGCGCCTGCGCAAGACCTATAATCTTTCGCTGTCGGAACTCTCCGAGCAGTCCGGCGTCGCCAAGTCGATCATCAGCCAGATCGAGCGCAACGAGACCAACCCGACGCTCGCCACGGTGTGGCGGCTGTCGCAAGCGCTGGACGTCTCGATCGAGCGATTCCTCGCGGCGACCGACGACGAGCCCTTCGTCGAGCATCTGACCCGCGCCGACACGCCGATCCTCGTCTCCGAGGACGGCAAGTGCCGGCTCACCATCACCGGCTGGATCAAGACGGTGGAATGGCTGCAATGGTTCGATTTCGTCGCCGAGCCCTGCGGCGAACTGGTTTCCGACGGCCACCAGCGCGGCTCGATCGAATGCCTCTCGGTGCTGTCGGGCGAACTGGAGGTGGAATGCGCCGACGTGGTGGAGGTCGCCCGTGCCGGCGAGACGCTGCGCTACCGCTGCGACCGACGCCATGTGATCCGCAACAAGGGCAGCGAGACCGCCCACGCCACCATGGTCTGCCTGCTCAAGGCCGCCGTGCTCGACTGAGCCGCCCCCCCTCCCCGGAAGAGACGAAGGGCGCCGCATCGGGGGATGCAGCGCCCTTTTCCATGTTCGGGATCGCGCCCCCGTCAGTGCGGGGCCGGCTCGGCCGCCCGCGCGCGGCGACGCTCGCCAAAGCTCGCCAGCCAGCGGCACACCACATAGAAGGTGGGCGTGAACAGCAGGCCGAAGAACGTCACGCCGATCATGCCGGAGAACACCGCCGTGCCCAGCGACTGGCGCAGCTCGGCGCCGGCGCCAGTGGCGATCACCAGCGGCACCACGCCGAGGATGAAGGCCAGTGAGGTCATGATGATCGGGCGCAGGCGGAGCTGCGCGGCCTGGGTCGCGGCAGCGAAGCGGTCCTCGCCGCGATCCTCAAGCTGCTTGGCGAATTCCACGATCAGGATCGCGTTCTTCGCTGCGAGGCCGATCAGCACGATGAAGCCGACCTGACTGAGGATGTTGCTGTCCTGCCCGCGGTACAGGATGCCGACAATGGCGGCGATCAAGCACATCGGCACGATCAGCACCACCGCCAGTGGCAGCGTCAGGCTCTCATACTGAGCCGCCAGCACCAGGAATACGAACACAACGCCTAGCCCGAAGGCGAAGACGGCGGTGTTGCCCGCCCGGAGCTGCTGATAGGCCAGCGCGGTCCACTCGAAGGAGAAGCCGTCCGGCAGCGTCTCGGCGGCGATCTGCTGCATCATCTGGATCGCCTGCCCCTGCGAGACGCCCGGCATCGTGTCGCCGTCGAGCTCGGCGGCGGGATACAAATTGTAGCGCGGCACGCGATAGGGGCCGGAAATGTCCCGCACCGTGGTGAAGGAGCCGAGCGGCACAGTCTCGCCGCTCGCGTTCTTCACCCGCAATTGCAGCAGGTCCTCGGGCGTCAGCCGGAACGGTGCATCCGCCTGCGCCTGCACGCGGTAGGTACGGCCGAACAGGTTGAAGTCGTTCACATAGGACGAGCCGATATAGGTCTGCAGCGTGGCGAACACATCGGCCATGTTCACACCGAGCAACTGCGCCTTGGTGCGGTCGATGTCGAGGAAGAGCTGCGGCGTCGAAGTCTCGAACAGCGAGTAGACCTGCTTGAGACCCGGCGTCTGGTTGGCCCGGCCCATCATAGCGTAGACCGCGCCCTGCAGCGCCTCATAGCCGCGCCCACCGCGATCCTCGATCATCATGCGATAACCGCCGGCATTGCCGATGCCGTTCACCGGCGGCGGCATGACCACGATCATGAACGCTTCCTCGATCGACGCGAGCTTGCCGAAGAGCTGCCCCTGGATCGCGGCGGCCGACTGACCGGGATGCTTGGCGCGCTCTTCCGCCGGCCCGAGGATGACGAACATCGCCCCGGCATTGGGCGCGTTGGTGAAGGTCGCGCCGGAGAAGCCGACGATGTTCACGACATGCGCCACGCCGGGCGTCTTCAGCGTAAGCTGCGCCGCGCGCTGCATCACCTCATTGGTGCGCTGAAGCGCGGCGCCGCCGGGCAGCTGCGCGGCGACGATGAGGTAGCCGCGGTCCTGCGCCGGGATGAAGCCCTGCGGCGTCATGGTGAACAGCTTGAAGCCGCCGGCCAGGATCGCGACATAGACCAGCAGCACCACGACGGCGATGCGCACAAGCTTGCCGGTGAGCCAGCCATAGCCGCGCGACAGGCCGTCGAAGCCCTTGTTGAAGATGCGGAAGAAGGCGACGAACGGGCGCGCGTACCACGCCGGACGATGATCCTTCTCATGCGGCTTCAGCAGCAGCGCGCACATGGCCGGCGACAGGGTAAGCGAGACCAGCAGGGAGATCAGCGTCGAGCCCGCGATGGTCAGCGCGAACTGGCGGTAGAACTCGCCGGAAATGCCGGTGATGAAGGCCGAGGGGATGAACACCGAGGCCAACACGAGCGAGATCGCCACGAGCGCGCCGCCCACCTCGTCCATGGTCTTGTAGGCCGCGTCGCGCGGGCTCAGGCCGGTCGAGATGTTGTGCTCGACGCTCTCCACCACGACGATGGCGTCGTCGACGACGATGCCGATGGCCAGCACCAGGCCGAACAGCGACAGGTTGTTCAGCGAGAAGCCGAACAGGCTCATGATGAAGAACGTGCCGATCAGCGAGACCGGAATGGCGAGGATCGGGATGATCGCCGCGCGCCAGGACTGAAGGAACAGCACCACCACCACCACGACCAGCACGATCGCCTCGAAGATGGTGTGCTCCACCGCCCGGACGGATTCGGCGATGAACTGGGTCGGATTATAGGCGGTCGAATAGGTGACGCCGGGCGGGAAGCTCTTGGCGATCCGCACCATTTCCGCTTCGATCGCCTGTCCCGTCGCCAGCGCGTTCGAGCCCGGCAGCTGGAAAATGCCGAGCGCGACTGAGGGCTTGCTGTCGAAATAGGAGATCGAGGAATTGTCCTGCGCCTCGATGTTGATGCGCGCGACATCACGCAGCCGCACCACGGCGTCATTGGTCTGGCGAACGACGATGTTGCCGAACTCCTCGGGCGTCGACAGACGGCCCAGCGTGCGCACCGCGACCTGGAAGGCGAGTTGGTTCGGCACCGGCGGCGCGTTCAGAACGCCCGACGCGACCTGAAGATTCTGCGCCTGAAGCGCGGCGGTCACATCCGTCGCAGTGAGGCCCAGCGCCTCCAGCTTCTGCGGGTCGAGCCACACCTGCATCGCGTAGTCGCGCGAGCCGAACACGGTGATCGAGCCGACGCCCGGCACGCGCTGGAGCTGGTCCTTGATCTGCAGGTTGGCGTAGTTCGAGATGAACAGCGAGTCGCGCGTGTCATCCGGCGAGAACAGGCTCACCACCATCAGGATGTCGGGCGAGGACTTCGCCACCGTCACGCCGATCTGCTGCACTTCCTGCGGCAGGCGAGGGGTCGCGGTCGCGACGCGGTTCTGCACCTGCACCTGCGCGATATCGAGATCGGTGCCGATGTCGAAGGTCACGGCGATGGAGAAACGCCCGTCCGCCGAGGAGTTGGAGGAGATGTAGAGCATCCCCTCCACGCCGTTGATCTGCTGCTCGATGGGCGCGACCACGGTGTCGGCCACGGTCTCGGCGCTCGCGCCGGGATATTGGCCGGTGACGTTGACCACCGGCGGCGCGATATCGGGATACTGCGCAACGGGTAGCGCGATGAACGCGACGCCGCCCAGGATCATCACCACGATGGAGATCACCGCGGCGAAGATCGGACGATCGATGAAGAAATGCGAGAAGCGCATGGAATCGGCCTCCCGGTTCAGTTCGCGGCGGGGGCTGCGGGAGCGGCAGTGTTGGCGGGCTGCTCCAGCTTGCCGACGACCTGAGTGCCGGGCCGGATACGCATCAGGCCGTTGACCACCACGAGATCGTCCGGCTTGAGCCCGGAGGTGATCACGCGCTGGCCGTCGAACTGCCGGCCGAGCGTGACATAGGTAATCTTCGGTGCCTGGGGCGCGTCGCCGGGCTGCATGACATAGACGAACTTGCGGGTCTGCTCGGTGCCGATGGCGACGTCGGGCACCAGCAGCGCATCATGCGGCGCCGACGAAGGCACCTCGATGCGCCCGAACATGCCGGGGGTGAAGGCGGAATTGGGATTCTTGAAGGTCGCGCGGCCACGGATCGTACCGGTCTCGCGGCTGATCTGGTTGTCCACGAAGTCGAGCGTGCCCTCGTGGGTGAATTCCTTCTCGTTGATCAGGGCGAGCCGCACCGGGATCGAGCCGGTCTGCCCCAGCGCCTTGGCCATCTGCTGGTAGCGCAGGAAGGATGCCTCGTCATAGGTGAACTCGAAATAGATCGGGTCCAGCGAGACCACGGTGGCGAGCAGCGTGTTCGTGTTGGTGCCGCCCGAGCCACCGGTGACGAGATTGCCCACCGATACCTTGCGGTCGCCGATCCGCCCGGCAACCGGCGACGTCAGCTTGGTAAAGTCGAGGTCGAGCGCGGCGGCATCGACGGCGGCCTGCGCGGCAGCCACGCTGGCGCGCGCCGAGCGCTCGCTCTGCAGGCGCTGGTCGAAGGTCTGCTTGGAGATGACGGTCGAAGTCTTGTCCTGAATCAGCGTCTGCGCGCGCTCAAGGTCGGACTGCGCGAAGTCGAGATCGGCCTGGCTGCGCGCCAGATTGGCCTTGGCCTGGTCGAGCGCCACCTGGAACGGGCGCGGATCGATGGTGAACAGGAGCTGGCCCTGCTTCACCAGTTCGCCGTCCTTGAAATCGATGGTCTGCAGGTAGCCGGAGACGCGGGCATAAATCTGCACATCGTCGATGGCCTGGAACCGGCCGACATATTCGTCAAAATCGGTGATCGAGCGGGTCGTCGGCTTGGCCACGGTCACGCTCGGCGGCGGGGGAGCCTGCTGCGCCTGCTGGGGTTCCGAACAACCGGCGAGAGTGAGGCCGGCGGCGACGGACACGAGAAAAGCAGCGCGCGGCAACGGGATAAACATGAACCGACTCCGAGATAGATCTACTATCAGCCTGGATGCCCCATCCGAAGCTCGGCGCGCGCCCCGACCCGCCCGGACCACGCTCCATCGCTGCGACCTAGCACAGTTTTGCTGCACCGCGTAAGCAATAATCGGCGCAGCTGGGCCTCAGGCGCGGCCGCGCACCAGCGCCTTCATACGCTTAGCGCCGATAAGGCCGAGACACAGCCCGACATACACGACGCCTCCTGCTGCAATGCACAATGCCAGCAACGCTTCATTTTTCAGGGCCGGAAGCCCGGCGAACATTACCTCTCCTGCCCAGGCGGCACCAGAGAGCGTGGCGGCGAGGATGAGGACGATGACCAGGAAGCGCGGCAGCATGCCGAGCAGCGCCGCATCGCCGCACCCATAGCCGCGACGATAGGCGAGCACGATGAGCAGCCCGACGCTGATCCAGCCGCCAACCGAAGTGGCGAAGGCCAGCCCGACCTGCGCGAAATCGTGCATCAGCCAGAGCTTGAGCGCGATGTTGATCGCGGCGGCCGCCAGCGTCGCCATCACCGGCGTGCGAGTGTCCCCGCGCGCATAGAACGGCGCCATCAGCGCGCGCATCACCACGAAAGGCAGCAGGCCGACGCCATAGGCCGCGAGCGTCGCCCCCGCGGCGGCCGCCGCCTCCCCGGTGAAGGCGCCGCGCAGGAACAGCCCCCGCATGATGATCTCGGGGATCGTCAGCACCGCCGCGAGGAAGGGCAGCACCAGCAGGACGGTCAGTTCGATCGCCCGCGCCTGCGCGTGGCGTGCACCCTCCTCGTCCTCCGCCGCGATGCGCCGCGACATTTCCGGCAGCAGCACGATGCCGGCGGCGATGCCGATGACGCCGATCGGCAACTGGTTGATACGGTCGGCATAGAACAGCGCGGCGATCGCCCCTTGCGGCAGGAAGGAGGCGATGATGGTGTCGGCGAACAAAGCGAGCTGCACGCCGGCCGAACCGATGATGGCCGGCCCGAGGGCGACCAGGAACCTGCGCATTTCGGGATCGAGGCGCGGGCGGGCGAAGCGCAGCCCCAGCCCATGGGTCTCGGCATCGAACACCAGCAGGCCGAGCTGGAGAAAGCCGGAAATCAGCACGCCCCAGGCCGCCGCGTCGCCGGCGGTGGGAAACAGCCCGGCGACGCTCAGCGTGCCGACCATGGCGACGTTGAGCAGGATCGAGGCCGAGGCGGCGGCCCAGAACCGCTCATTGGCGTTCAGCACGCCGCCAACCAGCGTCACCAGCGCGATCAGCCCGAGATAGGGAAAGGTGATGCGGGTGAAGCCGAGGGTGAGTTCATAGCGCTCGGCGTCCTCCGACAGCCCCGGCGCCAGCGTGCCCACTACCCAGCCGGTCGCCGCCAGCGCGAAGACGAGCAGCGCAACTTGGACGATCACCACGCCGGTCAGGATTTCGCCGGCGAACAGCCGGGCGCGTGCGTCGCCCTCCTGCGTCTTCACCCGGGCATAGGCCGGGATGAAGGCGGTGTTGAACGCGCCTTCCGCGAAGATGGCACGGAAATGGTTCGGCAGGCGGAACGCGATGTAGAACGCATCGGCCACCGGCCCCGCGCCCAGCACCGCCGCCATGACGATGTCGCGCACGAAGCCGGTGAGGCGGGAGAGCAGCGTCCAGCCGCCGACCGAGAAGATGGAACGAATCATGGGACGTCTGCCGAGCCTTCAGGGTGCCGGACCCTAGCCAAGCCCGCCCTTCCCCGCCAGCCGGTCGGGATAAGGAGACGTCCTCACGGAGTCGGCCATGGCGAGGTCGATTCCGAGCGACAGCAGCGGGAGTGCCGCGCCAATACCGTCATACGCGAACAGACGCCTCTCGTCGCCTTACCGACGAGAGGCTTCCCCCGGCGCTACTACTTCCCCAGCGCGCGGCGAACCGCGGCGATCACGCGGTCCTGCGTCGGCGCGTCGATATAGGCGTGCATCGGCAGGCTGATCACTTCGCCGGACAGGCGCTCACACACCGGCAGGCCGTTGCCGGCCGAGGGGTAGTGCTTGTAGGCCGGCTGCTGGTGCATCGACAGGCGATAATACACAGCGGTCGGCACGCCGTCCTTCTGCAGCGCGGCGCCGAGCCCGTCGCGCACGCCTTCGGGCAGACGGATCGTGTACTGCGCCCATGTCGAGGTCGCGCGCGGATCGACCGCCGGGACGATGCACACGTCCTTCAGCGCCTCATTATAGCGCTCGGCGACCTTCTGGCGGGCGGCGATCTCGTCGTCGAAGATCGAAAGCTTCTCCAGCAGGATGGCGGCCTGGATGGTGTCGAGCCGGCCGGTCATGCCGATGCGCACGTTCTGGTACTTGTCGACGCCCTGCCCGTGCTCGCGCACGCTCTTCAGCACCGGCACCAGATCGTCGTCATTGGTGAACACCGCGCCGCCGTCGCCGAAGCAGCCGAGCGGCTTGGCCGGGAAGAAGCTGGTGGCGCTGGCGTCGCCGAACGAGCCGGTGCGCCGGCCGTTCCAGGTCGCGCCGAAGCCCTGCGCGGTGTCGCACAGCACTTTCAGCCCATGCGCCTCCGCGATGGCGTCGATGGCGTCCATGTCCGCCGGCTGGCCGAAGAGGTCGACCGGAACCACGACGCGCGGGGTCAGCCCGTTGCGCTTGGCCACTTCGATGGCGGCCTCCAAGCTGGCCGGGTCCATGTTGAAGGTGTCGGGCAGCACGTCGACGAAGACCGGCGTCGCGCCGACCCACGGCACCACCTCGGCGGTGGCGCAGAAGGTGAAGGCTGGGCAGAACACGGCATCACCGGCCTTCACGCCCCAGGCCATCAGGATCATCGCCAGCGCATCGGTGCCGCTGGAACAGGAAATGGCGTGCTTGGCGCCGGCAAAGGCGGCGAGCTTCTCCTCAAGTTCCTGAACCTCGGGGCCGTTCACGAAGCGGCAATGGTCGAGCACCCGCGCCACCGCGTCGTCGATGCGCGAGCCGAGCCGGGCGCGCTGCGAGGCGACGTCGATGAACGGGATCGGCGCGAGGTTCGCTGCGCTCTCGGTCTTCACATGGGAGTTCATGGTCTATCCTTGGCTCAGCCGGCGGCGCGGACGAGGGTGGGCGCGACGGCCGGCGCAGCCTCCGGGCCTTCGAGGCAGCGAATGGCGGTGGCGATGCTGATGACACCGTCCTCGCCGCTGACGGCCGGCGGCTTCTCGCCCCGGATCGCCTGCAGGAAGTGGGTCAGTTCCACGCGAAGCGGCTCGGCATAGGCCACGGGCAAATGGCGCATGCTGTAGCTGCCGTCCGGACGGTAATCGAAGCACTCGGTCACCTGCCGGGTCAGCAGGTCGCCGATGACGTATTTGTTGCGGGTCGCGACATGCACCGTGCGCGCCTTGAACGGCGTCAGCCAGTTGGTGTTGATGTGCGCGAGCACACCATTGGCGGTGCGGAACTGCAGCAGCGCGATGTCCTCGCGCTCGGCGACCGCCGCCTTCACCTGCGGCTGCACCTCGGTGATGTACGATCCGGTGAAATGGCAGATCAGGTCGATGTCGTGCACGGCGAGATCGATCACCACGCCGACATTCGACATCCGCGGCGGAAACGGGCCGACGCGGGTTATGCCGATCGAGAGGATTTCCTCGCCCTTGATCGCCTTGGTGATCGCCTCGACCGCCGGATTGAAGCGCTCGACATGGCCGACCATCAGCGCGACGCCGCGCGCGCGGGCCGCTGCGACGATAGCCTCGCCTTCCGCCACCGTCGGGGCGATCGGCTTTTCGACCAGCACATGCAGGCCGGCATTGATGGCGGCGATGGCGACATCGTGGTGCAGATGGGTCGGTGCGGCGATCACCACCGCCTCGACACCGAGCGCCACCAGTTCGTCCAGCGAGCCGACCGCCGGACAGCCGAGCATGCCGGCCGCCTTGTTGCGCTGCACCTCATCGGGATCGGCAATGGCGACCAGTTCCGCACCCGGCAGGTCGGTCAGCACGCGGGCATGGTTGTACCCCATCACGCCGACGCCGAGCACGCCGACGCGGATTGCTGCCGGGGCCTGCTCGCTCGCGCTCTTCGCCATTTGTCCGATCCTTCGCGACTTTCAACGGCCGGGGTCTAACACGCGCCCCCCGGACGTGGCGAGGCGGCGCTCCCCATTCGCGAGCCGGCGGGCCTTCAATAATTGATTCAGGATGTTACCGCCGCCCTGGCCCGCGCCGGCGATCAAGGCGTATCGGATTCCGCCTCAGGCTCGCCATCAGCCGCGGCGTCAGACGCGCCGCTCGTCGCCGCGGCTGCGCCCACAAAGCTCTTGTAGACGAAGCCGCGCTTGCCGTCAGCGATTACCTCGCACCAGCTGGTGCAGGCGACGAGTTCCACAGTGCGGCCGGCAGGAATATTTCCGATCGGCGCGGAGCCCTTTTTCGGCGCCGCACGCATGGTGACCGGGCGGCGAATCGTGGCCGAGCCCACAGGCTCGCCGCCGAACGGCGCACCGGGGGCGGCGGCCTCCGGAGCTGCAGCCGCACGGGGAGCGGGCGGCGGGGCATCGGCGGGTAGAGTAGCCTCCGGGTCGACCGCGGCGACCTGCTTGGTGGGCGCGGGCGGCGGCAGCGGCGCCTGCTTGGGCAGGGTCACATGCGCCTCGGGAGCCGGCGCCTCGGGCGCGGCGAAGGCGCTCACGGAATCGGGCAGAGCGGGAGCGAAGCCGCCGCTGGGTTCCGTGCCCGGCGGATCGGCGCTCAGCAGGGTAACCGGCGTGGCCGGCGTGACCCCGGCGGCAGGCGCGGCGACCGCGCTGGCAATCGCGCTCGACGCGTTTTCAGCGGCCGGCTTCGCCGCGACCACGGCCACGGGCTCCGGCGCGGGCATCGCCATCGGCAGGGCCTGAGTCGGGGCGACGCTGGCGATCGCGGCATTGCCGATGGCTTCCGGCGCCACCGTGGCCTCGTCGCGGCCGACGACGGATTGCAGCAGCGACAGACCGCCGCCGACCACGCCGATGAACACGGCGAGCACGCCGAGGCGCTGCCAGGTGATGACGTCCTTGGAAGCGGCCCGGCGGCGGCGCGCGGAATCGCCCTCGCCAGCGGCATTGGCGGCGCCGAAGGCGCGGCGGCGCGGCGGAGTGGCGATGTCGGACGTGGCGGCCGGATGCGGCCGGGCGGTCGAGGCCGGTTCGGGCGTCCCGCGCGCAGGGATCATGCCGTCGACCTGACCGAGCGCGGCGATCATGCCGCGGACTTCGGAGAGCGGTTTGGGCGGAGCGCTGCGTTCCGGCAGCACCGGGCGCTGCGGCGCGACACGAATCGGACGCGCCGATTCGGGCGACGGGGGCGCGGGTTCCGGCGCAGCGGCGGCCGGACCCGCCTCGGCCGATACCGGCGGCGGCGCCGGGTCGGCAGGCGCAAGAGACGTTACTTCCGGCTCGCCCGATTCCTCGACGGGCAAATAGCCCGCGCCCGGCGGATCGATCCGCGCCGGGGCGGCGGCCGCGTCGGCGGCGCGCTGCTGCTCCAGCGCGTTCATGATGGCGCGGAAATCGCTGACAAGCGACGTCGAGAGCCCAGACCCACGCGGCTCCTGAGATGAGATCGACATGGCGCCGATCACCCTACATGATGCGGCGGCTGGAGCTGGAAGCGCCCCACCGTGCGGCAGACTGCCGGGAAAGAGCCAGTGCCGGAGCGGGCCAACGACCTGCGGCATGCTGCGATGCCCCTGCCAGTTTCCTCGGTCTCGCGGCGATCAGCACTTCGCATCCGGTACTTCCAACTCTCTGCGGCGGCCGACAGTGGCCGCTTCCCTGCGCGGGCATCCCCTGCATCACGTCATATTGCGGCACCTTACCGGCACTCAACGCTTTGATGCAAGAAAGACACACGGCTTATTTTTCACCTTGCCCACCGATTGCGGCAACTCTGCGCCGGTTTTCGCGCCATCCATTGCAGGCTTACTGAATTACCTCCAACCTAAACCCTTCCTCTGGCCGAGAATCCTCACACCAGAACGGCCCGGCGCTCCTGCTCCTCGACATCGAAAATTTTCTTGTAGCGCTGGATCGCCTCGGGCGGCCCCATGGCCTTGGTCGGGTTGTCCGAGAGCTTCACGGTCGGCTGGCCGTCGGCGGAAATCACCTTGCAGACGATGGAGATCGGGTCGAGCGCGCCATCGGGCGCGAAGCCCCGGAAATCGTTGGTCAGCAATGTCCCCCAGCCGAAACCCATGCGCATGCGGCCATGGAAATGGCGGTAGATGCGCTCCACGTCGTCGATGTCGAGCCCGTCGGAGAAGATGGCAAGCTTGGTGGTCGGGTCCTGCCCGCGCGCGCGCCACCAGGCGATCGCCTCCTCGCCGCCTTCGATCGGTTCCTTGCTGTCAATTCGGATGCCGGTCCAGCGCGCCACCCAGTCGGGGGCGTGCCTGAGGAAGCCGGTGGTGCCGAAGGTATCGGGCAAAATGACGCGGAGATTGCCCTCATAGTCCTGCTGCCAGTCGGCGAGCACGCGATAGGGCGATTGCGCGAGTTCCTCGTCGCTCTTCGCCAGCGCGGCATAGACCATGGGCAGCTCATGGGCGTTGGTGCCGGTGGCCTCCACCTCGCGACGCAGCGCGATCAGGCAGTTCGAGGTACCCAGAAAGCGCTCGCCCAGCCCTTCCATCATCGCCTGCACGCACCAGTCCTGCCACAGAAAGCCGTGGCGGCGGCGCGTGCCGAAATCCGCGACGCTCGCCCCGCCCAGCGCCCGCAGTCGCTCCACCTTGGCCCAGACCCGTGCCATGGCGCGGGCGTAGAGGATCTGCAGTTCGAACCGCCCCATGGTGCGCAGCACGGCACGCGAGCGCAGCTCGTTGATGATGGCGAGCGCGGGGACCTCCCACATGGTGGTCTCGATCCACGGTCCCTCGAAGGTCAGCTCATACTGCCCGTCACGCTTTTCGAGGTGATAGGCGGGGAAACGGAAGCCCTCCAGCCAGGCGATGAAGTCGGGCGAGAACATCTGGCGCTTGCCGTAGAACATGTTGCCGCGCAACCAGGTCGACTCGCCGCGCGTCAGCGACAGGCCGCGCACATGGTCGAGCTGCTCGCGCAGTTCTCCCTCATCGACGAAATCGGCGATCCGCACATGGGAGGAGCGGTTGATGATGCCGAAGGTGACCCGCGTCTGGAAGTGACGGCGATAGATCGTCTGCGCCATCAGCAGCTTGTAGAAATCCGTGTCGAGCACGGAGCGCACGATCGGATCGATCTTCCAGGTGTGGTTGTAAACGCGCGTGGCGATGTCGATCATGAAGGCCCCTGCGGCAGTTGCTCCCTTCTAGAGCATGTCGCGGCGAATGTGCAGCCGCCCCGCGCGTGGCGCTTGCATCATCGAGCGGTGCCATATTACGCTGAGACAGATCATGCAGGATCAAGCCCATGCGCCAACCGATCATTGTCCCGAGCGTCGCGTTGTGCCTGTTTTCCGCCCTCCCCGCCGCCCACGCCGCACCGAGCTGGACATGCGAGGCGCCCGGCCTGCGCACCGCCAAATATGACGGTGGCGCCAAGGCTTATGTGCATCTCGACGGCTTCAGCCGTGGCGGCAATTACGCTGTGACGCGCAAGGGAAACGTCGCCACCGGCGTCACCGCCAACGGCACCAGCTTCACCTGTCGCCTGAAGTAGGAGACTGGGCCTGAAATAAGTCCGGCGACGGGTGCCGGGCTCAGTCCAGCACCTCGACATGCCCCTCGCCCGGCTTCTGCTTCGCCGGCGCCTTCATCAGCAAAAGCAGCAGCGCGGTCGGCAGCGTGATCAGCATCATGAACTTGAAGTCGTCGACATAGGCGATGACGGTCGACTGCCGGGTGATCTCGGCGTTCAGCGCGCCCAACGTGGCCGGGTTCGCAATGTTCCAGTACTGATAAGCGCCGGCAGCCTGGAGCATGCGGTTGAACGGCGTAACGTGCTCGGCGAGCGCGGCGTGCATGATCTGGGTATTCTGCGACAGCAGGAACGAGGTGATCGACACACCGATGGCGCTGCCGACATTGCGCACCAGACTGAACAGGGCAGTGCCGTCGGTGCGCAGCTCCGGTGCCAGCGTGGCGAAGGCGGTCACGGTCAGCGGGGTGAACACGAAACCCAGTCCCGCGCCCTGCACAATGCTGTTCGAGACCAGTTCGTATGTGCTCACATTCGGCGTCCATCCAGTCATCTCCCACAGGCTCCAGGCGATCAGCCCGAGGCCGAGCAGCATGATGAGGCGCGGCTCCGTCTTCGAGATGATGCGGCCGGCGACCATCATCGCCATCATGGTCCCGAAGCCGCGCGGCGCCATCAGCAGGCCGGCGGTCTGCACCGGGTAGCCACCGAGATTCTGCAGGTAGGGCGCCAGCAGCGCCGAGGTCGCCAGCAGCACCATGCCGATGGCGAACATAATCACGAGCCCGGCCGCGAAATTGCGGTCCTTGAACAGGCGCGGGCTGAGGAACGGCTTCTCCGCCGTGATCATATGCACGGTGAACAGATAGAGCCCGAGCCCGGCCAGCACGCCTTCCGCGATGATCTCGGTCGAGGAGAACCAGTCCTTCTGCTCGCCGCGGTCCAGCATCATCTGGAGCGCGCCGATTCCAAGCGCCAGCACGCCGAAGCCGATCCAGTCGAAGCGAAGCTTGTCGTCGCGCTTGCTGTCCTTCAGGAACAGCACCAGCCCCGCTGTGGCCAGCACGCCGAAGGGCAGGTTCACGTAGAACACGAAGCGCCAATTATAGGCGTCGGTCAGCCAGCCGCCGAGCGTCGGGCCGAGGATCGGGCCAAGCATCACGCCCATGCCCCAGACCGCCATCGCCTGCCCGCGCTGCTCTGCCGGATAGAGGTCGAGCATCGTAGCCTGCGACAGCGGCACCAGCGCCGCGCCGAACACGCCCTGCGCAAGGCGGAAGATCACCATCTGGGTCAGCGACTGCGCGACGCCGCACAGCATGGACGCCACCGTGAACCCGACCAGGCTGACGATGAACACACTCTTGCGCCCGAAGCGGGCCGACAGCCAGCCCACCGGCGCGGTCATGATGGCGGCGGCAACGATGTAGGAGGTCAGGACCCAGGTGATCTGGTCGGCGGTCGCCGACAGCGAGCCCTGCATGTAGGGCAGCGCGACATTGGCGATGGTGGCGTCGAGCGCCTGCATCAGCGTCGCCATCATGGCGCAGACGGTGACGAGGGTCCGTGTCAGGCCGGGACTTGTCGCATCCGGCGCCGCCATGGCGGCGGGAGCTGTGGTGGCGTTCATCATGGAGCACTCCGCGGCCGAGCCGGCGGTCGCATGCCGTGGTGGGGTCGGCGGACGAGAGGGTCCGGTTTCGGGTCGGAGACCTCTCGTCCGCCGCGCTCCGGCCGCCCGCGGGGGGCGATGGGGCGGCCGGAAGCGATCAGAGAATGTCGGTCAGCTTGCGCGAATGGCCGGTGTCGATATCGACCACCGCGCTCATGCCCGCGCGCAGCGGGGGATCGCTGTCGCGACGCTCGACCAGCACGCGCACCGGCACGCGCTGGACCACCTTCACCCAGTTGCCGCTGGCGTTCTGCGCGGGGAGGATCGAGAACTCGGCCCCGCTCGCCGGGGCGATGGTGCCGACCGTGCCCTTCCAGTCATGGTTGGGATAGGCATCGACGGTGACGCTCACCTCGTCGCCCGGCTTCACATAGGTGAGGTCGGTCTCCTTCACATTGGCGTCGATCCACACCTTGTCGTCGGAGATCAGCCCCACCGCGCCCTGATTGGTCAGCGCCGCCGTCTGAGCGACCAGATATTGACCGGGCTGGAGGCTGTCGACCTCGGTCACCGTGCCGGCGAACGGCGCGCGGATCGTGGTGTGGTCGAGCTGCCGGCGCGCCTCGTCGAGGCTGGCCTTGGACTGGAGATAGAGCGGGTGGGTCTCGACGTCGAAACCGGGGTCGCCACCGAGCTTGGCGAGCTGCACCGCGGCTTGCTGCTTCAGCGATTCCAGCTTGGCCTTGTCGGCATCGAGCGTGAACCGGGCCTGATCGTAGCTGGCGCGCGATAGGGCGGCCGGGTCCTTCACCAGCACGTTGTAGCGGTCGATCGTGGCCTGATCGTTGTTCAGCGTAGCTTCGGCGGCGGCGATGTCGCTCATCATGCGCTGGTAGTCGAGCTTGCGGCCTTCGAGATCGAGCTTCACCTCGTCGAGATTGGCCTGCGCGTTGCGCAGCGCGATCTCGTACTGGCGCGGATCGATCCGGAACAGCTCATCGCCGGCCTTGACGGTCTGACCCTCATGGACCGCGACCTCGGAAACGAGGCCAGAGACGTCGGTCGAGACCATCAGCTTGGCGGCGCGGATATAGGCGTCGTCGGTCGAGACATAGCGCCCGCCGCTCAGCCAGCCATAACCGGCGCCGAGCGCGACCAGCGCCACGCCGCCGAGCATCAGCGGCAGCCGCAGGCGACGACGGCGCGAGACAGGGGGCGCGGGCTTGTCGACGGCGGCGGGCAATTCCGGCGCAAGGCGCGACCCCTCGTCAGCAGAGGCATCCGGCAGGTCGGGCGGGTTCTTGGTGCGGTCGAGCATGGTCGTTCTCTTCACGATGCCGCGTCGAGGGGGCAGCGGCGGCCGCTCTCGACAAGGTTCGATTTCATCAGGCGCAGCGCGGCCTCCATGGCGGCGACCGTCTCGGGGGGAAGATTGTCCCCCAGCAGCTCCGCCATCATCTCGCGCCGCACCACGGCGATTTCCTTGAGGATCGGATCGGCCTCGGGCTTCAGGTGAAGCCGCCAGACCCGCCGGTCATTGGCGTCATGGCGCCGCTCCACAAAGCCGCGCGCCTGCAGCCTGTCGACGAGGCGAGCGACGGTTATGGGCTCCACCTCCACCAGTGCGGCCAGCTCGTTCTGGGTCATTCCCGGCTGGCGCTCCAGCTTGATCAGCAGCACCCACTGCGCACGCGTCATGTCGAAGGCCCGCGCACGCTGATCGAAGCGGATCCGCATCAGATGCGCCACTTCGTGCAGCAGGGTCAGAACATCATCGGGAAAAGGCATCGAACAGCATCCTCTAACGCGACATATAGTAAGCAACGTTATGATCACTTGCCATACCGTAAGCTATGCATATCGGGCATACCCGCAATGCGCCGGGCGAAACCGTCAGCAATATCGCGCGCGATGCACTAGCAGGATGGAGCGGGACACCTATGTCAGCCCACAACGCAACTTCCAGGATTTCAGACATGTCCACGACCCCCTCGCTGTTCGACAGCTATCGCCTCGGCGACCTCACTCTCTCGAACCGCATCGTCATGGCGCCGCTGACGCGCAACCGCGCCGTCGCCGGACTGGTACCCAATCCCCTCGCCGTCAAATATTACCGCCAGCGCGCCAGCGCCGGCCTGATCGTCACCGAGGCTACGCAGGTCTCCGACACCGCGCAGGGCTATCAGGACACGCCCGGCGTCTATACCGACGCGCAGGTCGCCGGCTGGAAGCCGGTCACCGAAGCGGTTCGTGCCGCTGGCGGGCGCATCTTCGTCCAGCTCTGGCATGTCGGGCGCGTCTCGCACCGCTCGCTCCAGCCGGGCGGCGCCGCCCCCCTCGCCCCGTCGGCGATCCGGGCCCAGACCAAGACCTATGTGAATAACGGCTTCCACGATGTCGACGAGCCCCGCGCGCTGGAGCTTTCCGAGATTGCCGGCGTGGTCGACGATTTCCGCAAGGCGGCCGCCAAGGCCATGGAAGCCGGCTTCGACGGCGTCGAGATCCACGGCGCCAATGGCTATCTGATCGACCAGTTCCTGCGCGACGGCGCCAACCAGCGCACGGATGCCTATGGCGGCTCTATCGAGAACCGCACCCGCTTCCTCAAGGAAGTGACCGCCGCGATCATCGGCGAGATCGGCGCGGCGCGCACCGGCATCCGCCTCTCCCCGGTCACGCCGGCCAACGGCCTCTCGGACAGCAACCCGCAGGCGCTGTTCAACCATGTGCTCGACGTGCTGGAAGACCTCAAGCCAGTCTATGTCCACATGATCGAGGGCGCCACCGGCGGCCCGCGCGACATCGCCCCGGACTTCGACTTCGAGGCACTGCGCAAGCGTTATAGCGGCACCTGGATGGTCAATAACGGCTATGACCGCGCCATGGCGGACAAGGTGATCGCGGAAGGCAAGGCCGACCTCGTGGCGTTCGGCAAGCTGTTCATCTCCAACCCGGACCTGGTGGAGCGCCTGAAGCGCGGCGGCCCGTTCAATGAACTCGATCGCGACCGGCTCTATGGCGGCGGCGAGCAGGGCTACACCACCTATCCGACACTGGAAGGCGCGGCGGCCTAGGACCGCCCGTCACCGAACCGGACTCAGGGCGACTGCCGGAAATAGGGCAGCGTCCTGAGCCTGAGTAGCAGGATCGGGAACGCCATCAGCCCCGCGCCGCCGGCGATCGACAGGCCGATGGTCCAGCCGTTCAGCAGCCCCTGCGCGCCCGCCGCGCGGTACATGCCGATCCCAACCGGATAGAAAAGCAGAACGGCCGTAATCGCGCCGGGCGAGAACCGTCCCTGCGCGGCGAAGATCGGCACGAGGTGGAAGAAGGTGGCGTTGATCAGCATCAGCGCCGCAAAACTCAGCGGCACCACAGGCAGCAGATAGCTCAGCTGGGCCTGCACCAGACCCAGCACGATGACGGCGGCATTGGTGATGTAGAAATCCGCCCACTCCACCGGAAGGCCAAGCACCTCCCGTGCCCAGCCGCGCCAGTCGAGCGAAAATTCCTCAAGGATGTGAAGCGCGTAGGCCGCGAGAGCCAGCCACGCCCAGATCTCCACCGTCATGATCTGACCGTCATGGCTCGATCCTCCGCATGCGAAGCATCGAGCCATGGGCGGACGGTGCCGTCAACCGAACGTCAGGCTGCAAGCGCCTCGGGGGGCTGCTGGCGCACCGAGACGTCCACGGTCATGCCCAGATAGTCGCCGACCAGCCCGGTGAAGCCGCCCGCGACCGGCACGGCCTGGCTCGGGTCCCGCGTAACCGCGACGCGAATCAGATTATCGGCGGCGATGGTGCCATTGGTCGGATCGAACTCGATCCAGCCGGCGCCCGGCAGGTAGATGTCGGCCCAGGCATGGGTCGCGCCCGCGCCGATGGCCTGCGGCCCGTCGCCGTCCAGCGCCGGATCGTAGAGATAGCCGGTGACGAACCGCGCCCCGAAGCCGAGCGAACGCGCCGCTTCGATCAGCAGCAGCGCGAAGTCGCGGCACGAGCCGGTGCCGAGGCGCAGCGTTTCCAGCGGGGGCTGCGTGCCCTGCTCATGGCGCACCTGATAGGCGAAGCCCTGATGGATGCCGTTATTGATGTCGGTCAGCAGGGCCATCGTGTCGGTCGGCCGGCCGGCGACGAACTGCTTGGCCCAGGCCTGAAGCTCGCCGGTAGGGTCAGGATAGTGGCCCTCCAGCATGCGTCCGAGGTCCGTGCGGTCGTCCGAGGAATAGACGAATGGGTAGCTGGCCGCCGTCTCCTCCAGCTCGAACGACAGCGTGCCCATCCCGTAGCGCTCCAGCGTCAGCACGCTCTCGATGCGCAGCTCGTTGGACGGTTCGAGGAAATCGACGATGGCGACGGAATTGCCAAACACGTCGTGCAGCCAGCGCGTCTTGCACGGCGGCCAGATCGCCATCTCCGCCGCGACGAGGCGCAGATCATGGCTGTCGCGCGGGCGCAGCATTAGCCGGTGCGGCTGGAATTCGACCGGGTTGACGTAATTGTACTGGGTGACGTGGCGGACGGTGAGGGTTTGCATGGGGTGCCTTCCGGCGGGGTTCGGCCCCGCCCGTGGTTAAAGTCGTCGGAAAATGCCGCCGTTTAGCGCGAGCACAGGCGTCCGAGCAGAAATCCGGCGAGACCGATGGTGAGCAGAGCGTTGAACGAATAGCGCCGCTCGCCGATCGCGGGTTCTTCGGGTGCGGGAAGCGCAGGGATGGCGGTCAACGCGTCGGCCGCCGCCGCGGGACTATGCGCCGCGGTTGCGCGCTTGGGCCCGGACGCGGAAGCGTCTCCCGACTGTTCGTTTCCAGGTACGTGCATTGACATGTCCCGCTCTCCTCGAGGTCACGATCCCGACCCGGTAACGCCCGACCGGGGAAATCGTTCACTGCGAGATCAGAGCCGCCCGGACAGAAAGGCAAGCATCTCCACCGGGCCCTGCGCCTGGAACAGCTTCACATTGCGCCCGCCGCACATGTCGCAGCGCAGCCGCGGCTTGCCGCCCTCGCCCTCGCTCTCGGAGAGCAGCGCGCTGCTGGAGCGACCGACGACGGAGCGGCGGCCGCAGCGCAGGCAATGGGCGCAAAGCATCGATGAATTGTCGATGACGAGGTATCCTTCGCAGGTAGCGCAAGAGTTGCGGCACGCGACGTCAGTGGAATGTGCCAGTGCCGGAAACACAAAGACCCGCAGCAGAAAGTGCCGCGGGGCTGTATCGGTCAGTACCACCAAGGAATGGTGGGCGCACTAGGGCTCGAACCTAGGACCCGCTGATTAAGAGTCAGCTGCTCTACCAACTGAGCTATGCGCCCGACCGGGTTGCTTGGCGAAACATCGCCTCGGCAAGTGGCGGTCGTGTAGCAGAGGGATTCGGGCGTGTCCATACCCGCACGCTCCCTCTGTCATTTTCTTCACATCATTCCTGGAACGCTTCCTCGCGCTTCTTGCGCACCGAGGGCAGCAGCACGACGATCAGCGCCAGCGCGGCAAGGGCGAGCATGGTGGCGGAGATCGGCCGGGTGAAGAACACCATGGGGTCGCCACGCGAGATCAGCATGGCCCTGCGCAGATATTCCTCCAGCATCGGCCCGATGATGAATCCGAGCAGCAGCGGCGCCGGCTCGCAGTCGAGCTTGACCAGCGCGTAGCCGATCAGCCCGAACAGGGCCATGGTGAACACGTCGATGGAATTGTTGTTCACGCTGTACACGCCGATGCAGCAGAAGCCGACGATCAGCGGGAACAGGATGTGATACGGCACGGTGAGGAGGCGCACCCAGATGCCGATCATCGGCAGGTTGAGCACCACCAGCATGAAATTGCCGATCCACATCGAGGCGACGATGCCCCAGAACAGGTTGGGCTGTTCGTTCACCACATTCGGGCCGGGCACGATGCCCTGGATGATCAGCGCGCCGATCATCAGCGCCATCACCGGATTCGAGGGAATGCCGAGGGTGAGCATCGGGATGAAGGAGGTCTGCGCGCCGGCATTGTTGGCGCTCTCCGGCCCCGCCACGCCCTCGATCGCGCCCTTGCCGAATTTCTGCGGCTCTCGCGAGATCTTCTTCTCGATCGAGTAGGAGGCGAAGGAGGACAGGATCGCGCCGCCGCCCGGCAGGATGCCGAGGAACGAGCCGAGGAAGGTGCCGCGCAGGATCGGACCGGCGATCTTCTTGATGTCCTCCTTCGAGAGCAGCAGCCCCTTCACCTTCTGCACCATCACGGTGCGGGTATGTTCGTCCTCAAGGTTGCGCACGATTTCGCCGAGGCCGAACACGCCCATGGCCAGCGCCACGAACTCGATGCCGTCCGCCAGTTCCACGATGTCGAAGGTGAAGCGCGGCGTGCCGGTGTAGACGTCCTGTCCCGAAAGCCCGAGCAGGATGCCCAGCACCACCATGGCCAGCGCCTTCACCACCGAGCCGGAGGCCAGCGCCACCGAGGCGATGAGGCCGAGCACCATCAGCGCGAAATATTCCGGTGGCCCGAATTTCAGCGCGAGATCGGCGAGCGGCGGCGCGAATACCGCCAGCAGGAAGGTCGCGACCGAGCCGGCGATGAAAGAGCCGATGGCCGCGGTGGCGAGCGCCGTGCCGGCGCGGCCCTGCTTTGCCATCTGATAGCCGTCGATCGCCGTCACCACCGAGGAGGATTCGCCCGGCAGGTTGATCAGGATCGCCGTGGTCGAGCCGCCATATTGCGCGCCGTAATAGATGCCCGCGAGCATGATCAGCGCCGCGACCGGGGGAAGGCCGAAGGTGATCGGCAGCAGCATCGCGATGGTCGGCACCGGGCCGAGACCCGGCAGGACGCCGATCAGCGTGCCGAGCAGCACGCCGAGGAAGCAGTAGAAGATGTTCTGGAACGAGAGGGCGACCGAGAAGCCGAGCGCGAGATTGTCGAAGATTTCCATGGGTGCGCTCCTGCCGTCAGTAACCGCCCAGCCAAGGGCCGAGCATGGGAAGCGGCAGGCCGAGGCCCTTGATGAACACCGCCCAGGAGAATGCCACCATGATGGCCGACATCATCAGGCTTCGCACCAGGTTGAACTTGGCGCTGGCCAGCGAGGACAGGAACACCGCGAGCCCCATGGAGGGGCCGATGCCCAGCGTGCGGATGCCGAGGCCGAACACCACCACCGCGAGCGTGACGAAGAACAGGCCGCGCCACGATACCGAGCCGAAGCCAGCCTCCTCGCCGCCCTCACTCGCCACGCCGAGGCCGGAAATGACGACGATCAGCCCGAGAAAGGCCAGCAGGCCGCACAGGATCATCGGGAAATAGCCCGGCCCCATGCGCACGGCGCGCCCAAGCGGCAGGTCCGTGGCCAGCCAGGCGAAAAGAGCGGCCAGCAAGATGAGTACGATGCCGGCAGTTACGTCCTTCGGGCTCTTTATGTAACGCGTCATGCGCGGCGTTCCCCCCGGGAATGCGAATGTGGAACCGCCCGTCCGCCGGGCGGCGGACGGGCGGTCTGTGTCAGTCCGCGCTCAGTCGGCGAACACGCCGGCCTGCTCGATGACGGGCTTCCATTTCGCGACTTCAGCAGCGAGGAACTTCTCGTGGACCTCGGGCGTCGCGCGGTCGAGGGCCACCGGTTCGGTGCCGAGATCGGCGAAGCGGGCGATGACCTTGGGGTCCTGAAGCGCCGCCACCAGCGCGGCGTTGAGCTTGGTCACGACCTCCTTGGGCGTGCCCTTCGGGGCGTAGACGCCGTGCCACACCGCGATCTCGAAGTCCTTCACGCCGCCTTCCTGCATGGTGGGCAGGTCGGGCAGCGACTTGAGGCGATTGGGGGTAGTGACGGCATAGGCCTTGACCTTCCCGGCCTTGATCTGGCCAGTGGTGTTGGTGGTCTGGTCGCACATCAGGTCGATCTGGCCGCCGACGAGGTCGTTCATCGCCGGGCCCGTGCCCTGATAGGGAACAGTGGTCATCTGCGTGCCGAGCGCCGACATGAACAGCATGCCGCACAGATGCGAAGCGGAGCCGACGCCGGCATTGCCGTAGATCACCCCGTCCTTCTTGTCCTTCACGAAGGCCACAAGCTCGGTCACGTCCTTTGGCTCCAGACCGGACTTGCCGATCAGGGTCATCGGCACGTCGGTGACGAGGCCGACCTCCTCGAAGTCGGTCAGCACGTTGTAGGGCAGCTTGCGATACAGCGTGGCCGCGGTCGCCTGGCCGATATGGTGCAGCAGGATGGTGTAGCCGTCGGGGCTCGCCTTGGCGACCTGGCCCGCGCCGCGCGTGCCGCCGGCGCCGCCGACATTCTCCACCACGACCTGCTGGCCCAGCGAGCGCGACATGGATTCGGCGACGAGGCGCGCCACCGTATCGGTCGGCCCACCGGCCGAGAACGGCACCACCATGGTGACGGGCCGCGAGGGATAATCCTGAGCCTGCGCGAACGCGGTCGGCATGGCAGCGAACGCCAGCGCCGCGAGACCTGCGGCGGCGGCCTTGAAGTTGTTCATGCGTCCCTCCCGAGACATTGATCGCG
Organism: Ancylobacter sp. G4_0304; assembly: GCF_047501495.1. Lineage (NCBI taxonomy): Bacteria > Pseudomonadati > Pseudomonadota > Alphaproteobacteria > Hyphomicrobiales > Xanthobacteraceae > Ancylobacter > Ancylobacter sp. G4_0304. Next base: position 51,221 of record NZ_JAZDRM010000008.1, read on the forward strand.
ATATTTTATGGACAGGCGCCATCCATTCGCGGGGCGCCATCGTGAGGCCTGCTAAGGCATCATCCGCGTGCCCAAGCGTCAAGGTCTCTTTGGTTCTATGGTGACAGCGTCCCCCGGCGCGATATTCGGGTGCCGGGGAACGGGCAAGCGGTCTAGGAACCGGCGCAACTTCACCTCATATTCCGATCATGATTCAGGAACCGCCGCCGCTCGTCGTCGAGATCGCTTTCCAGGACCCGTGGCAGGCCGCCCGCCGGCTGGCGCGGCGCGAGGGCGCGCGGGTGCCCGGCCTCGTCTTCCTCGACAGCGCCATGGTGCATCCGCTCCTCGGCCGCTGGTCGTTCGCGATGACCGAACCGTTCGGGCGTTTCCGCGTCGAGGGCGGGGCAGCTTTCTGGAACGGGAAGCCACTGGCGGAGCCACCGGCGGCGGCGTTGCGCGGGCTGCTGGCGCTCTATGCCCAGCCGCGCCTGCCGGGCGGCGTCCCGTTTCAGGCCGGAGCGGCGGGCTATATGGCCTATGAGGCCGGCCGGCTGTTCGATCGTTTCCCCACGCCCGCCCCCGAGCCGGGCGAAGGCGCCGAGATAGACCTCGGCTTCTACGATCTGGTGGTCGCTTTCGACAATGCGGCCCGGCGCGCCTTCATCGTTTCCACCGGCTGGCCGGAGAGCGAGCCTGCAAAGCGGCTGGAACGGGCGCGCGAGCGGCTGGAGGACGCGACGGCCCGCCTCGCCGCCCCGACGCCTCCGCTCGGCACCGCGCCGGCGGTCACCGGATGGAGCTCGAATTTTGACGCCGCCGCCTACAAGACCGCCGTCGCGCGGGTGATCGACTACATCCGCGCCGGCGACATCTTCCAGGCCAATTTCACCCAGCAGTTCCGCGCCCGGATCGGCAAGGTCGACCCGCTGGCGCTCTATGAACGGCTACGGGTTGCCAATCCGGCCACCTTCGCCGCGCTGATCGTGAACAAGGACCGCATCGTCGCCTCCTCTTCGCCGGAGCGCTTCGTGCGGCTGGAGGACCGGCAGGTCGAGGCGCGGCCGATCAAGGGCACGGTGCCGCGCTCGGTGGAGCCGACGCTGGACGCCTTCCGCGGCCGCGAGCTGTCCGGCAGCGAGAAGGACCGCGCCGAGAACGTCATGATCGTCGACCTGCTGCGCAACGACCTCTCGCGCGTCTGCGCGCCCGGCACGGTGAAGGTGCCGCGCCTGTGCGGGCTGGAGACCTATGCCAATGTCCATCACCTCGTCTCGGTGGTGACCGGCGAACTTGACGAGGGCCGCGACGGGCTCGACCTGATGGCGGCCTCCTTCCCCGGCGGCTCGATCACCGGCGCGCCGAAGATTCGCGCCATGGAGATCATCCACGAGCTGGAAGGCGTGCCGCGCGGGCTTTACTGCGGCTCCATCGGCTATATCGGCTTCGACGGCGCCATGGATTTCAACATCGCCATCCGCACCGTGACGGTGGAGCGGGAGGAAGCCCGCTTCGGTGTCGGCGGCGGCATCACCGTGCTCTCCGATCCCGCGCTGGAATATGCCGAGAGCCTCACCAAGGCCGAGCGACTGTTCCGCGCCTTCGTCCCGCAGAAAGCGTGAGGACCGGACGATGATCCTGCTGATCGACAATTACGACAGCTTCGTCTTCAACGTGGCGCGCTACTTCCGCGAACTCGGCCGGCAGGTCGAGGTGGCGCGCAACGACGCGCTGGATGTTTCCGCCATCGAGGCCATGGCCCCGGAGGCGCTGGTGATCTCGCCCGGCCCGTGCTCGCCCGACGAGGCCGGTGTGTCGCTGGAGGCGATACGCGCGCTCTCCGGCCGGCTGCCGATTCTCGGGATCTGCCTCGGCCATCAATGCATCGCCCAGGCGTTCGGCGGGCGCGTGGTGCGCGCGAAGACGCCGATGCATGGGCGCGCCTCGCAGGTGCGCCATGAAGGCCGCGACGTGTTCGCCGGCCTGCCCTCGCCGTTCTCCGCCGGGCGCTACCATTCGCTGGCGGTGGAACTGGACGATGACGGCCCGCTGGACGCCACCGCCTGGAGCGAAGATGGGGAGGTCATGGGGCTCGCCCATCGCGAACACCCGACCTTCGGGGTGCAGTTCCACCCGGAATCGGTGCTCACCGAGCACGGCTATGCGATTCTCGAAAACTTCCTCGAACGCGCGCGCGTCCCGGCGTGAGCACGCTCAGCTTCGAGGATCGCGGCTTCACCCTCGGCGACGGCGTGTTCGACACGGCGCTGGCGCTGGGCGGAGTGATGATCGCCCGCGAGCGCCACGTCGCGCGGTTGCTGGCGGCGGCGCAGACCATCGGCATCGCCATCGAACATGCGCGCATCGACGCGGCGATCGACGCCGCCCTGCCGGCCACTCCCGCCATCCTGCGCACCACGCTGACGCGGGGCACCGCCGCGCGCGGGCTCTGGCCGCTGAGCGCAGGAGAGCCGACGGTGCTGGTCACGGCCGCTCCATGGAGCCCGGCCTTGCTGGGCCAGCCGGCGCGGGTCGTCACCGCCACGGGACGGCGCAACGAATTCTCGCCCACGGCCAATCTCAAGACCCTCGGCTATCTCGATCATATCCTTGCCGCCCGCGAGGCGGCAGGGGCCGGCGTGGACGATGCGCTGATCCTCAACACGCAGGGCCGCGTCGCCTGCACCACCATCGCCAATGTCTTCGCGCTCATGGACGACCGGCTGGTGACGCCGCCCCTGTCGGAAGGCTGCCTGCCCGGCGTCATGCGGGCGCTGGTTATGCAGATCGCTCCTTCCCTCGGGCTGGAGGTGGCGGAAGTTCCGCTCACCCGCGAGGCACTGGCCGGCGCGCAGGCCGCGTTCGCCACCAACAGCCTGCGTTTCCTCCGCCCCATCGTCGCGCTGGACGGCGTGGCGCTCGGCAGCGCCGCGGTGCTCGACGCGCTGGAACAGGCGCTGTTCGTGCATGTCGAGGCCGAATGCGGGATCGATCCGCGCCGGACCTGACGCGGCTCAATGCACGGCGGGAAGGTTGAGCGCGCTCCATTCCTCGCGCGCGATCGGTGGGCCGACCTTGAAGGAGAAGCCGGTCACCAGCCGGCGGGCAGCATCGAGCTCGCAGCGATAGGACAGTTCGTACCATTGATGGCCGGCCCGGAACGCCGCGCCATGGGCGATAAAGGTCGCCTCCTCCAGTCGCGGATCGGAGAGCGCGTAATCGACCAGGCGGTCGGGCTGGACCTCGCGCTTCCACGCATGGATCTGCTCCATCGCCTCAAGGTCGCAGAGCTGGGCGATGTGTTCCTCGTCGGCCAGCGTGGCAAGCTGGCGGCGCAGCGGGCGGTTCGCGGACTCCGCGAGCGCCTTTTGCGACAGCATGGTCGAGGGATGGATCATGCCGTCCGGCCGGGTCGTGACCGGCGGCACGGCCGCCGGCCGCGCGGAGGATGGCGAACCGAGCCCCTCCCCGGCTCCGTTCAGCGGCATGGCGGGCGGGGCGGGCGCGCGCAGCGCGTCGAAGGCCTCCCCGCTGAGCACCTCCACCGTCACCGCAGCCGGCTCGGGCGGCAGCGCCGGCGCGAGGCCGAGCCGCATCACGGCCAGCACCAGCAGGAGATGAAGCGCGACGGAGGACGCAAGGCGAAGAGCCTCCGCCGCGCGGGGATCGACCGCGACGAGCGTCGGCGGCCGATCCGTCGCCACCAGCGCAATGTTCGGCGCCGCCGCGGCGGCCGTCATGGAGCAAAGCGTCTCAAGCTGCCGGTCTCCCGCGTTAAGCGGAAGTCCTCGCCAATCAGCCCGCCAACATTATGGCACCACGCGAATCGAAAGGCGGCGCGAAGCTGAGGCCCCGCGCCGCGTGATGGTCAGACAAGTCCGCTCACTCGGCGGCTGGCTGAGACTGCGCGTTGAGGCTCTGGCTCTTGGCCTGCAGCTTGTTGAGCGCGATGATGTAGGCCTGCGCCGAGGCGACCAGCGTGTCGGGATCGGAGCCGCGCCCGGTCACCGCCTTGTCGCCATCCTCCAGACGTACCGACACTTCCGCCTGCGCGTCCGTACCCTCGGTCACGGCGTGGACCTGATAGAGCGCGAGCTTGGCGGTGTGGGGCACGATCTCCTTGATGCAGTTGAACACCGCATCCACCGGGCCATTGCCCTCTTCCTCGACGGTGAAGAGCTGGCCGTCGACCTCCATCTTCATGGTGGCGCGCTGCGGGCCGTGGCTGCCGGCGATCACCGAGAGCGAGACCAGCTTCATGCGGTCATGCGCCACCGCGATGCCCTGATCGACCAGCGCCTCGATGTCCTCGTCGTAGACCACCTTCTTGCGGTCGGCGAGGTCCTTGAAGCGGGTGAAGGCGTCGTTCAGCGCATTCTCGCCGAGCTCGTAGCCCAGCGCCTTCAGCTTGTCGCGGAAGGCGGCGCGGCCGGAATGCTTGCCCATCACCAGCGAGGTCTTGGACACCCCGACGCTTTCGGGCGTCATGATCTCGTAGGTGGTGTTGTTCTTGAGCATGCCATCCTGATGGATGCCGCTCTCATGGGCGAAGGCGTTCCGCCCGACGATGGCCTTGTTGTACTGCACCGGGAAGCTCGTCACCGCCGAGACCAGCTTGGAGGCGCGCGTGACCATGCTGGCATCGATGCCGGTCTCATAGGGCAGCACGTCTCCGCGCGTGCGGATCGCCATCACCACCTCTTCCAGCGCGGCATTGCCGGCGCGCTCGCCGAGACCGTTGATCGTGCATTCGATCTGCCGCGCACCACCGGCCAGCGCCGCCAGCGAATTGGCGACCGCGAGGCCGAGATCGTCATGGCAATGAGCCGAGAAGACGATCCTGTCGCCGTTCGGCACCCGATCGAGGATATGGGCACGCACCTGTCGGAACATCGCCTCATATTCGGAGGGCGTGGCGTAGCCGACCGTGTCGGGCAGGTTGATCGTGGTGGCACCCGCCTTCACCGCCGTCTCGACGCAGCGCGCGAGATAGTCGATTGGGGTGCGCGTGGCGTCCATCGCCGACCATTCAATATCGTCGATCAGGTTGCGCGCCTGGGTAACGGTCGCGGTGATGATGTCGATCACCTGATCCTGCGTCTTGCGCATCTGGTGTTCGAGATGGATCGGCGAGGTCGACACGAAGGTGTGGATACGCGGGCGGCGAGCATGCTTCACCGCCTCGCCGGCGCGGGCGATATCGGCGGGAATGGCGCGGGCGAGGCCGGCGATCACGGCGCGCTCGGTGCGGCGCGCGATCTCGGAGACCGATTCGAAGTCGCCATTGGAGGCGATCGGGAAGCCGGCCTCGATGATGTCGACGCCCATGGCGTCGAGCAGTTCGGCGACTTCGAGCTTTTCCTCGAAGGTCATGGAGGCGCCGGGGCACTGCTCGCCGTCACGCAGGGTGGTGTCGAAGATCACCACGCGATCATGGGCGCTGGAAGAAGAGGACATCGGACTTTTCCTTCTGTCGCGTCGCCGGCATCCCGCACGGGGATCTGGTCATCGGCTCGGCTGTCGGTGTGGCAGGCGGTTCGGGCGTCATCCCCTGAGCGCCCAGGCACGCAGCCCGGCCGGCCCTCAGGGGCGGCTAAGAAGAAGCAGGCCGGACAGAAGGAGAGCGTTCCCCGCAAACCGCTTGGCGGCCGGGGTCGCGGAAATGCAGCGGGCGGACGAATGCGTCACGGCTCGGCTCTCGCGAGATTGCTCTACTGCGTTCCTCATAACGGAAAGCGTACCGGGGTGGCAACCCCTCCCTCGCGATCGCCGCTCAGGCACCCCGCTCAGCCCTCCCCGACGGGCGGCCGGTTGCGGCGCAGTTCAAGCAGGGCGACCATGATCGCGTCGCGGTCGTACGGCTTGGAGAGCACCGGCACGTCGGCGCAATCGGGCGGGATCATCGAGCGGTCGCCATAGCCGGTGGCGAAGATGAAGGGCACGCCGCGCTTCTTCAACTCCTGCGCCACAGGGGCGGAGGTGGTTCCCGAGCCCAGATTGACGTCGAGCACCGCGAGGTCGGGCGTGAAGTCCTTGAGCTTCCGCAGCGCGTCGGCGACCGAGGCGGAGGTCACGATATCGGTGATACCGCCATCATTGAGCATCAGCTCCACATCCATGGCGATCAGCATCTGGTCTTCCACCAGCAGGAGCCGGGCATCCGCCAGCGTGTTGGAACTGATCGTCACATCGACCTCGGCAACGGCGTCGACCGGACCGTCGCTGTCGCCCTCGGCGGCGACATGCTGGCCGGAGATGCGGAAATGCGCCTCAAGCCCATCCTCGTTGAACACGATCCGGCTCTCACCACTGAGATCGTAGGGAATCGAGCGCTCGATCAGCGCAGTGCCGAAGCCGCTGCGCCGGGGCGCCTCGGCGATCTTCGGCCCGCCGCTCTCGCGCCAGACCACCACGCAGTCACCCTCTTCCATGTGCCAGCGCACATCGAGTTCACCGCCCGGACGCGACAGCGCGCCATATTTTGCGGCGTTGGTGGCAAGTTCGTGCAGCACCAGCGCCATCACCGAGAAGGCGCGGGCGTCCAGCGCCAAAGCCGGCCCGTGCAGCAGGATGCGCGAGGCGGTGCCGCCATAGGGCGACAGCTCGGCGCGCAGCAGATCGAGGAACGCGCCGCCGCCGGCCCCGCGCACGACCTGGTCATGGGCGAGCGCCAGCGCCTGGATGCGCCCGCGCAGCGATTCGGCATAGGCTTCGAGCGAGCGGCCATCCTGCTTGGAACGCTCCACCAGCGACTGGATGATGGCGAGGATGTTCTTGACCCGGTGGTTCAGCTCCTCGTTGAGCATGCGCTGGCGGGTGTCGGCCATGGCGCGCTCGTCCGCCATCATCTCGTTGTGGCGCAACAGGATGTCGACGAGGGCGGAACGTGTCGCCTCGGCGATTTCGCGGTCGGAGTCCGAGAATGGATTGGCGCGCCCGCGCACGGTTTCCTTCCAGATCGCGAAACTCTTGCGCGGCGTCAGGCGATCACCGAGCGGGCCGGTCTCATAGGTCTTTTCCGGCCGGCCGGCCCAATCCAGTGTGTGCACCATCTCACTGCGGAAGAAGAACAGGTAGTCCCGCGGCAGCTGCGACAGCGGCAATGCGAGCACGCCGGACACCTCGTCGGCGAAGCTCTCGCCGGGGGGCCAGGCTTCCGACAGCGCATCGCTGACCCAGATGCGGCCTTCCGCCTGCGTGCCGACAAAGCGCGCGAGGCCCGGCACCATCGCCTCGGGCGGCACGGTACCCTCCCCGGTCCATTCGCCGCCCAGCCACAGGCCGATGCCGTTGCACGGGATGAGGCTGCCGAACTCCTTGAGATTGGCGCGCAGCAAACCGCCCACATCGTCGTTCTTGGAGGCGAGGCTGAGGAAGCGGTCGAGCGCACGCCGCGCCTCGGTGGCGCTGACCAGCGTGCGCTTCTGCTTGAGCGCGTGCAGGCGCAGCGCGAAGAAGCTGCCAAACATTTCCGCCGCCACCCGGTCCGCCATCGGCAGCACGCGCGGCGCGTAATGGTGGCAGGCGATCAGCCCCCAAAGCGTGCCGTCGATCATCACCGAGATCGACATCGACGCCGCCACGCCCATGTTGCGCAGATATTCGAGATGGATCGGCGACACCGCACGCAGATGCGCATGCGAGAGGTCCAGCGGCTCGATGCCGGGCTCAACCTCCGGCAGGATCGCCGAGCGCGCGCCGCCGGCATCGCCGATCACCCGGATGATGTTGCGGCGATACAGCTCGCGGGCCTGCTGGGGAATGTCGCTCGCCGGGAACCACTGGCCAAGGAAACTCTCCAGATCCTCGCGCTTGTCTTCGCTCACCACCTGCCCGGCACCGTCAGCGGCGAAGCGGTAGACCATCACCCGGTCATAGCGCAGCGCGTCCCGCAGCACCCGGCTGGTCAGGTGGAGCAGGTTGTCGATGTTCTCCTCGTCCCGGATGCGGGCGAGGATGCCGCGCACGCGGTCGAGCGCCGGCCCGTCCTGCGCGCTGGCCGGCTCCAGCTCGACCACGACCTGCCCGCCGGAGCGGTGCAGCGTCACGTCGAACCGGGCGCCGGACGGCACCGCGAGGTCGAACATCAAGGCCGGCGGCGCGTCAGGCGCCATGGCGCCGAGCGTCGCGGCGATGCGACCCGCCGCCTCCGCCCCGATGGCTTGGGCGAGCGGACGGCCCAGAATCGGACCCACGCAGCCCAGGCGTTCGCACGCATTTTCGGAATGACGCTCGACAATGGACACCGCCGCGTCGCAGGCGAGCAGGCATCCATGCGGCTGGATATAGCCGGGCACATGGATCGGCTCGCGGTCGCAATTGGTCAGATCGACGGGATCAGACGGCAGCATGGCGGGACCTTTCGAACGCGCGTCCCGCGCAGGCAGAGGTCGTTCGCGCCGCATTACGGTGCGGGCGGCGATGACGCCGACGGCTTCATACACCGGCGGCCGGGCGTGTGGAGTACGGGCGCGCATCAGATGGCGCCGAGTGGCAACGGTCATTGGGCCTGGGAACCTTGGCCGGCGACCTTTCGAAGCCAGCGAGCGACACGAATAGTCAGCTTTAACGAGCGAACCTACTCGCGGTTCCCCTCGCCCGGACCGAAATTAGCCGGCGGCCTCGGCGGCGGTGAGAGCGCGCTCGCCATCGGTGATGAAGTCGCGGATCACCGGCACCGCGTCGCGCTCATTGGCGAGCAGGAGCTGGTAGACCATGTTGGACCCGTGCAGGAATCCGAGCTCCACCGCCACAAGGTAGAACTCCCACATGCGCGCGAAGCGCTCGCCCATCATCTCCACCACTTCCGGGCGCACCTTCTCGAAGTTCATGCGCCAGTGCTTGATGGTCCAGTAATAGTGCAGGCGCAGGATTTCGCAGTCGGCCGTCCACAGGCCGACCCGCTCCAGCGAGGAAAACACCTCGGACATTGCCGGCACATAGCCGCCGGGGAAGATGTACTTGCGGATGAACGGCCCGGTGGAGCCGGGCGGCGACATGCGGCCAATCGCGTGGATCATCGCGAAGCCGCCGGGCACCAGCAACCGCTTGATGGTCTCGAAATACTCGTCGAAATGATTGACGCCGACATGCTCCATCATGCCGACCGAGACCACGCGGTCGAACTGGCCAGTCAACTCGCGATAGTCGCGCTCGAAGAAGGTGATGCGGTCGAGCACCCCGGCCGCCTCGGCCCGCTTCTTCGATTCGGCGAGCTGTTCGGTGGCGACGTTGATCGCGGTAACATGCACGCCAAGCTTGGCGAGATAGATCGCCAGCGCGCCCCAGCCCGAGCCGATCTCGGCGACCCGCATGCCGGGCTCAAGTTTCAGCTTGGCCGCGATGTGGCGCAGCTTCGCCCATTGCGCCTCCTCCAGCGACGCGTCGGGCGTCGGGAAATAGGCGCAGGAATAGATCATCTGCGAATCGAGCCACAGCCGGTAGAATTCCGGCGGGTGGTCGTAATGGCTCTGCGCGTTGCTCGCGGCCTTGCCGAGCGGGTTGGACTGGTGCCAGCGCTTGAGCGCGCGCCAGGACCGGCGCAGCGCCTGCTGCACCGGATGCGAGCCCAGCCCCTTCCGGTTCACCGAGAACAGGTACAGGAAGTCGTAAACGCCCGAGCCTTCCTCGAAGGTGAGGCGGCCGTCCATATAGGCTTCGGCCGCCACCAACTCGGGATTGAAGAACAGCTCGCGGTCGAGCTTGTCGTCGTGCAAGCGCATGACCACCTTCGGCCCGTCCTCGCCGGAACCGAACACGGTGCGAGTCCCGTCGGGGCCGATGACGGTGAGGCTGCCCTTGTGGACGAAGCGCTTCAAAAGGTGAGGAAGAAATCGCATCGCCGAACCAATATCCCGAAACCCTGAGTGTCGGGGCATCGGGCATAAGCGGGAACGGCCTGTCAAGGGCGGGCTACCGCCACGCCCTTCCTCACGCGGCCTGCGGCGCGGCGAACTGGTCGAAGGCGCGCAGGGCATCGGCGGCGTACATCAGCGCCGGCCCGCCGCCCATATAGACGCACATCGCCGCCACCTCGCCGATCTCCTGCCGCGTCGCGCCCATGCCATGCAGCGCCTTGGCGTGGAAGCCGATGCAGCCGTCGCAGCGCTGGGTGATGCCGATGGCGAGCGCGATCAGCTCCTTTGTCTTGGCATCCACCGCGCCATTGGCGCTCGCCCCGCGCGAGAGCGCGTGAAAGCCTTGCATCGCGTCGGGCACCAGCTTGCGCATTTCACTGGTATAGGCGGTGATGTCGCGGGTCAGTTCCCGATAGTCCTTGCTCATGATGCTGTTCTCCGGCATTTATCAATTCATATTTTTATGATATCATATTTTTACGATATGAAAAGCGGGAGTTTACGCATGGACGCCGCGAGCGGGATCGAGTCCATGGCGGCGAAGGCCGATCGGGTCGCCGGATTCCTGAAAGGGCTGGCCAGTCCGCACCGGCTGCTGATTCTGTGCGAGCTTGCTCAGGGCGAGCGCAGCGTCACGGCGCTGATCGAGGCGACCGGTCTGCCGCAGAGCTCGATGTCGCAGCATCTGGCCAAGCTGAAGGAGGAGAACATCGTCTCCTACCGCCGCGAGCATCGCACGCTGTATTATTTCCTCGACAACAAGGCCGCACGGGAGGTCATGGCCGTGCTGTTCGAGAATTTCTGCCGTGACGGGAAAGCGGAATGACCTGATGGGCCCTTCTTCGAAGGCTCAGTTCGCCTTTTCCTTCACGGCCGGCAGGCGCGCGCCATTGTCAGGACGCAGCAGCTTGCGCACCGGGGCGCTGGCGACGATCTCACCCTTGTCGAAGAACGCCTCGTGATTCTTCTCGATGTCGTCGGGCACATAGCGGTAGTTCACCATCAACCCGGCGGCCTGCTTCATGCCGCGCGGCGACAGGTCGCCGAACGGGTTGATGCGCTCCAGCCGCGCGCCGTTGCCGAGGTGAAAGCGCGCGACCGGATCGAGCGGCTTGCCCTTGGCCGAGCGCTCGCGCAGGAAATACTGCGCCGCAAGCGCCGCGATTACCGGTGAGAGCGTTGCGCGCACCGCCGCGTCACCCGGCGCGGCGTCGAGCTGTTCCAGCGCCGCGCGGTCTTCCTCCGTCAGCACCATCGACGCCTCGCGCCGCCGCTCGCCCTCCAGCCAGGCGCGGAACCCCGGCACCGGCGAGAGCGTGACATAGGTGGTGAGCCCCGGCATGTCGCGGGAGATTTCCTCCACCACCTGCTTGATCAGGAAATTGCCGAAGCTCACCCCGCCGAGGCCGGTCTGGCAGTTCGAAATCGAATAGAACACCGCGACCTTGGCCTTGGCCGGGTCGAGCGGCGTGCGCTCCTGCGCCAGGATCGGGCCGATCGCCTCGGGGATATCGCGGGTCAGCGCCACCTCGACGAAGATCAGCGGTTCGTCGACCATGGCGGGGTGGAAGAAAGCGTAGCAGCGCCGGTCCGGGCTGTCGACCCGGGCGCGCAGATCGTTCCAGTCGCGAATCTCGTGCACCGCCTCGTAGCGGATGATCTTCTCCAGAACATTGGCGGGGGTCGACCAGTCGATCCGGCGCAGCACGAGAAACCCTCGATTGAACCAGGAAGCGAAGAGATGGGTGAAGTCGCGGTCCACCTCGGCGAGATCGGGGCGGCGCTTCAGGGTGTCCAGCAATTCGGCGCGCATGGCAACCAACTGCGCGGTTGCGCCCGGCGCGAGGTTCACCCGGCGGATGAGTTCCTGCCGGCGCGGCTCGCTCACCCCGTGCAGCTCCGCCAGCGCCGCCGGAGTGGGGTCGGCGACATAGCGCGCGACCGCCTTGTCGAGCCGCGCCTTGTCCGGCCCGAACACGCCCGCCAGCGCCTCGAAGAAGGCGATCTTCTCGGCGGTCTTCAATGAGCGGTACAGAATGAGGATTTCGCGTGCCAGCGCGGTGCCGGACGCCTCCCCGCGCCCGCTCAGCAATTGCTCGCACAGCTCGACAAGGCCGGCGGCGCGGATGGCGCCCTGCGGCCGGCGCTCACGCCCGAGGTCGAGAAGCTGCCGCCCGCGCTCCGCGATCGAGCCGAGCAGGTCGCCGAAGAAACTGGGTCCACCGTCCATCGCCGCACTCTCCCCGGGATCGTCGCGCCGATCAGAGCGCGACTAAGGGGCCGGTGCAAGGAGGACCTTCGTCGCCGCGCGTCACACGCCGGTGAAGAAGTCGTAGAGGAGCTTCATGTTCAGCGCGATGATCAGCGCCGCTGCCAGCGAGGCGAGCACGATCTGCCAGAGCGGGGCGACCAATGTCCCCAGCTTGCGCCGGTCGGCCGTGAACATGATCAGCGGCACCACAGCGAAGGGCAGTTGCAGGCTCAATACGACCTGACTGAGGATCAGCAGCGATCCCGCGCCGCTCTCGCCATAAGCGACCGTCACAGCCGCCGCCGGCACGATGGCGATGGAGCGCGTGATCAACCGGCGCAGCCAGGGTGCAAGGCGGATGCTGAGAAAGCCCTCCATCACAGCCTGCCCCGCGATGGTGGCCGTCACCGTGGAGTTCAGGCCGCAGCACAGAAGGGCGATCGCGAACAGCGTCGGAGCCATTGCGCTGCCGAGCAGCGGATTCAGCAGTTCATGCGCCTTGCCGAGGTCCGCGACCTCGCCCGTGCCGCCGGCATGGAAGGTCGAGGCGGCAAGGATCAGGATCGAGGCGTTGATGGTCAGCGCGAACATCAGGGCAATGGTCGAATCCCAGGTCGCCAGCCGGATCGCCTCGCGCTTGCCGTCGAGTGTGCCGTCGTGTCGGCGGGTCTGCACGATGGCCGAGTGGAGATAGAGGTTATGCGGCATCACGGTCGCGCCGAGGATGCCGAGCGCCAGATAGAGCATATCGGGATTGGTCACGATCTCCGTCGTCGGCGCGAAGCCGCGGATCACCTCGCCCCAGTCCGGATCGGCGAGCGCGATCTGGATGCCGAAGCACACAGCGATCACCGCGAGCAGCGTCACCACCAGCGCCTCCACCCAGCGGAAGCCGAGAGTCTGCAGCCATAGGATCAGGAACACGTCGAGCGCGGTGATGACCACACCGATTTCGAGCGGAATGCCGAACAGCAGGTTGAGCCCGATCGCCGTGCCGATCACCTCGGCGAGATCGGTGGCGCAGATTGCCGCCTCCGCCAATATCCACAGCACGAAGCCGACCGGACGCGGAAAGGCGTCGCGGCAGGCCTGAGCAAGATCGCGCCCCGAGGCAACGCCGAGGCGCGAGCACAGCGCCTGCAACAGGATGGCGATCATGTTGGAGAGCAGCGCGACGGTCAGCAGCGTGAAGCCGAAGCGCGAGCCGCCGGCGAGCGAGGTCGCCCAGTTGCCGGGGTCCATATATCCGGTGGCGACCAGATAGCCCGGCCCCATGAAGGCGAAGAAGCGCCAGATCCCGGTCCGCTTGGAAACGGAAACGGTGCCGTGCACCTCCGACAGCGCCGGGTCTCCGCGCTCGCGCCGCCAGCCCGATCCGCCTTCCGCCTGCAAACGATCCAGCATGCCCTTACCCGCTATTGCGAATGAATTGCGTTATCAATTGCCGATCACTCCCGACCTGTCAATGCAATTGCGAATGATTTGCATCTTCGGACACATTTTCGCGCGCAGGGCGGCAACACCTTGTGTCGAACCGATTTCGTGCTGAGATTGGAGCACATGCTCCGCACCGCCCAGTTCACCCTTTTCGGCTTCATGCTGTTGTTCGCCCTGCCGCTCGGCGCCCATGCGCTGGTGAAATGGCAGACCACCGACTTCACCCGCTCCTGGGGTTCGGCCGACTGGTCGAGCACCGGAACCCTGCCGCCGGCCGCGCGCAATCCCGAAGCCATGGTGCGCATCTACGCCGCCCGCGTCGGGCGCTGGCGCGGCATCTTCGCCGTGCATAGCTGGATCGTCCTGAAGGAGGCCGGCGGCCGCTCCTATGAGCGCTTCGACAAGGTCGGCTGGGGCTCGCCGATCCGCCGCAACGGCTATCCGCCCGACGGGCGCTGGTACGGCAACGAGCCCGAAGTGGTGTTCGAACCGCGCGGGGAAGAAGCGCAGGCGCTGATCCCCAAACTGCGCGCCGCCATCGACGCCTATCCCTACGCCGGCTCCGGCGATTACCGCGTCTGGCCGGGGCCGAACTCCAACAGCTTCGTCGCCAGCGTGCTGGCCGCCGTGCCGGAGACCGGCGCCACATTGCCGCCGACCGCGATCGGCAAGGATTTCCCGACCGATGGGCGCTGGATCGCCCTCGCGCCGTCGCGGACCGGGGTGCGGCTCTCGCTCGGCGGCTATGGCGGGCTGACGCTCGCCTGGGTAGAGGGGCTGGAAATCAATATACTCGGCGCCGTCGCCGGTCTCGACCTGCGCCGGCCCGGCATCAAGCTGCCCGGCTTCGGACGCATCGGCGTGTGAGGGCGGAAACGCCGCGTTCATAACACTGCGTGCAGGATATCGGGCAGCGGCGCGCGGGACCAAGCGCCTGTACCGGGAGCGGGAGCTCGGATCCAAGATGATCGCCATAAAGATGAACACCCTCGGGAACCTCGGCCGGGCCGCCGGCATCGCCCTCACCCTTCTCCCCGCGGCGCCGGCCATGGCCGCCACCTGCGGCAACGACGCCTCGGGCTTCGAGCGCTGGCTCGGCGAGTTCCGGCGCGAGGCCGCCGGCGCCGGCATCTCGGCGAGCGCCCTGCGCGCGCTGGACGGCGTGACCTACAGCACGCAGGTCATCGGCCTCGACCGCAACCAGAAGCACTTCAGCGTCCCGTTCGAGCAGTTCGTCGCCAACCGCGTCACCAAGGGCCGCATCGCCAAGGGCAAGCAGATGCTCAAGCAATATGCGGGCCCGCTCGCCGGCATCGAGCAGCGCTTTGGCGTGCCGGGGCCGATCCTCGTCGCGATCTGGGGCATGGAAACCGATTTCGGCGCCAATTCCGGCAAGATGCCGGTGTTCCGCTCGCTGGCGACGCTGGCTTATGACTGTCGGCGCACCGAGTTCTTCACCGGCCAGTTGCTCGACGCATTGCGCATCGTCCAGCGCGGGGACCTTTCCATCGGCCAGATGCGCGGCGCCTGGGCGGGCGAGCTTGGCCAGACCCAGTTCATGCCAAGCTCCTATGTCAAATACGCGGTCGATTTCAGCGGCGACGGCCATGCCGACCTGATCAGCAACCCGGTCGACGTGCTGGCCTCCACCGCCAACTACCTCAAGGCCTATGGCTGGCAGCGCGGCGGCGACTACCATCAGGGCGGCGCCAATTTCCAGGCGCTGCTGGGTTGGAACAAGGCGGTGAACAACGCCCGCGCCATCGGCCTGTTCGCCGACAAGCTCTCGCAATAGCGCACATGGCCAGCCGGCCGATGTGAGCCCGCGAACAACGCTTGAGCACGATTTCGCGTTGCCGGGGCGACACCCTCCCGGCAGTTTGCGCACGAGACGATAAGGGGTGCCCGCATGCCGACCGCCGACGCCGAGAGCTTCGATTACATCATCGTCGGCGCCGGCTCGGCCGGTTGCGTGCTCGCCAACCGGCTCTCGGCCGATCCCGCAACCAAGGTTCTGGTGCTGGAGGCCGGCGGGCGCGACAACTGGATCTGGTTCCACATACCGGTCGGCTATCTGTTCGCCATCGGCAATCCGCGCGCCGACTGGTGCTTCAAGACCGAGGCCGAAGCCGGCCTCAATGGCCGCGTGCTGAATTACCCGCGCGGCAAGACCATTGGCGGCTCCTCGGCCATCAACGCCATGATCTACATGCGCGGTCAGGCCGCCGATTACGACCATTGGCGCCAGCTCGGCCTTTCCGGCTGGGGCTGGGACGATGTGCTGCCGGTGTTCAGGAAGCACGAGGACCACTATCTCGGCGCCAGCGAGATGCACGGTGCGGGCGGGGAATGGCGCGTGGAATTCCCGCGCCTGACCTGGGAACTGCTCGACACGGTGCGCGAGGCCGCCAGGCAGGACGGCATCGCCGCGATCCCGGACTTCAACACCGGCGATAATGAGGGCTCGTCCTATTTCCAGGTGAACCAGAAGCGCGGCTTTCGCTGGAGCGCCGCGCGCGGCTTCCTCAAGCCCGTGCTCGGCCGCGCCAACCTCAGGCTGGAGACCGGCTGCCAGGCCGACCGTATCCTGATCGAGAACGGCCGCGCCGTCGGCGTCGCCTATACGCAGGGCGGTATCGCGCGTGTCGCTCGCGCAGGAGGAGAGGTCATTCTTGCCTCGGGCGCGGTCGGTTCGCCGCATCTGATGAAGCTTTCCGGCATCGGCCCCGGCGCGGAGCTGGCGGCGCATGGCATTCCGGTGGCGCTCGACCGGCCGGGCGTCGGCTCCAACCTGCAGGACCATTTGCAACTGCGGATGATCTACAAGGTTCAGGGCGTGCCGACGCTGAACGAGCAATATCACTCGCTGTTCGGCCGGGCGAAAATGGGTCTGGACTTCGCCCTGTTCCAGCGCGGCCCGCTGACCATGGCGCCCTCGCAGCTCGGCATCTTCACCCGCTCGCGCCCCGACATCGAGCGGGCCGACCTCGAATTCCACGTTCAGCCGCTCTCGCTGCCGAAATTCGGCGAGAAGCTGCACCGCTTCCCGGCCTTCACCATGAGCGTGTGCAATCTGCGCCCGACCAGCCGGGGCGCGATCGAGCTGGCGAGCGCCGATCCCCGTACGGCCCCGCGTATCAGGCCGAACTATCTCGCCACGCAGGATGACCGCCGCGTCGCCGCCGACAGCCTGCGCGTCGCCCGGCGCATCGTCTCCCGCCCCGCCCTCGCCCCCTACCGGCCCGAGGAATTCCTGCCCGGCCCTCAGGTCGGCGACAGCGAGGAAGCTCTGGCGCGGGCGGCGGGCGATATCGGCACGACCATCTTCCACCCCGTGGGCACCGCGAAGATGGGCCTGCCCTCCGATCCGATGGCGGTGGTGGACGAGCGGCTGCGGGTGATCGGGATGGCGGGACTGCGCGTCGCGGACGCCTCGATCATGCCGACCATCGTCTCTGGCAATACCAATTCCCCGACCATCATGATCGCCGAGAAGGCCGCCGGCATGATCCTGGAAGACGCGCGAGCCTGAAGAAAGCGGCGCCTCAGGGCGCCAGCACCACCTCGCGGCAGGCGGGGGGCATGTCGGCGAGCATCATCGGCGGCGGCGGCTTCACCGGCTCCTTGGGCGGCCTGGGGTGCAGGTTCGCGTCCGAGAACCACCAGTCCAGCGCCTCGCCGGTGCAGCCCTCACCCGGCACCACCGGGTCCTGCGGGCGGCATTGCGGGCTGTCCTTCGGGCAGGAAAGCCGCACATGCATGTGGTAGTCGTGCCCCCAATAGGGCCGCACCTTCTGCAGCCAGGAGCGGTCGCCGGTCGCGTCGCGGCACAGCGCCTTCTTGATCGCGGCATTGACCAGCACGCGCTCGACCTCCGGGTCCTGCGCTGCCGCGCGGATCACCGCGATATGCGAGCCGGTCCACACTTTTGGGTCGACGTCGAGCCGGTCCGGCCGCACGATCATGGTGGCGGAGACTTTCTCGCGCTCCTGCGCGGAAAATTCCCGGCCCGGCATCGGCGTCAGCCAGATGTCGGCATCGAGCCCGATCTGGTGCGAGGCATGGCCCGAGGCCATCGGCCCTCCCCGCGGCTGCGCCATGTCGCCGACCAGTATGCCCGGCCATTGCGAGACTTTGGGCACCTTGGCGGCGAAGCGCTCGATGAAGTCGACGAGGCGCGGATGCCCCCAGTTGCGGTTGCGCGACAGCCGCATCGCCTGCCAGGTCTTGCCGTTCACCGGCAGCATCGCCGCGCCGGCGAGGCACCCTTTGGAATAGAACCCAATGGCGCGGCTCGACAGCTCCGCCGGTTCGCGCGCCGCCCCGAAGAGCTGCTTGGCCGGCACCTTGTCGGCGGCGGATACCGCGGCGGCCGAGGGAGCGGGAGCCGGGGCAGCCTGCGGGGGCGCGAGCGGCATCGGCATGCCCTGCCCCGCGGCGGGGCCGGCGAGGGCCAGAAGGCCAAACAGCAAAACCGCGCGCGACAGGCCCGAGGTCATCACCCGCTCCTTCAGCTCGTGGCCGGGGCCATGATCACGAAATTCGGGTCCGAGCGCGTTCCGGCATGCGCGGAAAGCTCGGTGATCAACATGGTGGAACCCGGCACCAGCAGGCTGGCGAGTTCCTTGTTCACATCCGGCGCGACCGTGATGCGGTCGATCACCTGCGTCGCCTTGCCGGCGGCCGCCTTGTTGGCCTCATAGGCGATCGAGGTCCACGAGACTTCGCCGCCCACCGACTTCAGCACATAGACCACATTGCCCAGCGGCGTCTCGGGATCGCGGATGGTCACCGGGGCGGTGAGCACCACCGCGCCGTCCTTCAGCACGGTGAGGCTCTTGTCGGCGCCGCTGATCACCATCGACACCGCGTCCTGCGCCGCCGCCTTCGTCTCCGCGGCCTCGGCCGTCGGGTCGGTGCTGATCGCGGTGGTCGCGTCCTTGGGCAGCACCAGCCCGGGATGCAGCACGTCGACCGGCTGGGAATGGGAATCGGCGATGATCACCGGCGTCCCGTTATGCGTGACCGCGAACAGCAGCTTGGCGAATTCCAGCGGCAGGTGCACGCAGCCATGCGAGGACGGATAGCCAGGCAACCCGCCCGCATGCAGCGCGACGCCCGACCAGGTGAGCCGCTCGGTGAACGGCATGGAAGCGTCGTCGTAGATCGACGAGTGATGGTCGGCATCCTTCTGCAGGATGGTGAAGATGCCGACCGGGGTCTCATGCCCCGCCTTGCCGGTCGAGCAGGTCGAGACGCCGATCCGAACGCCGTTGCGGTACACATAGCAGCGCTGGTCGGGCAGCGAGACAATGATCGAGACGAAGCCCTCGGGCGCGCGGTCGGGATACCAGACGAAGCTGCCGGGCTTCATGTCGGCGATGTCCGTCTCCTGCGCGTGCACCACGACGCCGCCGGCCACGGCAAGCGCGCCGGCGAGGCCGAGCAGCTTCAGCGCGCGGCGGCGCCCGGTCGATACGGCATCCCGCTCATCGGTCATCGGCTGATTCTCCTGATACTGCCGAACAAGATACCGGCAATGCTCTCCGCGCGCCAACAGCACCGCAACCACTTGCCGGAAGGTAGTCGAATGATGGACGTTAAGAACAAGCAATATTCTATCAATCAACGGGCCGATCGACAGATTATCTCTTTCCAATTTTTAACGGAACTGACGGCCGGGGAAGACGTTTTCCTGACATTACAATCACATTCAACCAACTATGGAGGGTTGACATGCAGAGCACGCAGCAAAATCTCGAAACCCGTGAAACCATGACGCTGATTGGGAGCGACAAGGTCGAGGGCACGGCGGTCTATCGCCCCAATGGCGATCGCATTGGTTCGATCGCCCGCGTCATGATCGACAAGCTCACCGGCCAGACCGCCTATGCGGTCATGAGCTTCGGCGGCTTTCTGGGTTTCGGCGAGGATTACTATCCCCTGCCCTGGTCGCTGCTGAAGTACGACGAGCGGATGGACGGCTATGTGGTCGACATCACCGAGGAGCAGCTTTCCGGCGCCCCGCACCACACCAGCGCGGATGACCGCAACTGGAAGGACGCGGACTGGGATCGCAAGGTGAATGATTACTACCACGTTCCGCCCTACGTCATCTGACGCTCGGCGGAGCGAACGGAAAGGCCGGGCGCGAGCCCGGCCTTTTTGCGTGGCGAGGAAATGTGCCGAGCCGCTCAGGCCTTGGTCTCGTCCTTGGGCAGTTCGACCACGTCGGCGCCCGGCGTGTTCTTCTTGATGGAGTCGATGGCGCTCAGGGCTGATGCCTTCGCCTTGTAGCTTTCCGAGGCGAACATCGTCTCGCCATTGGACGCTTTGAAGCGGAAGCGATAGCCGCCCGCCTTGTCCTGGTAGACTTCAAATTTGTAGGCCATTTTGATTGCCTCCCGTCGCGCGTTTTACCGCCCGCTTGATGGGAACACAGTTGGCCGCGATTCGGAAGCCGGGTCGGAGGTAGCGTCAGTCGTCCACCTTGAGCGCGGCGATGAAGGCTTCCTGCGGAATCTCCACCCGGCCGAACTGCCGCATCTTCTTCTTGCCTTCCTTCTGCTTCTCCAGAAGCTTGCGCTTGCGGGTGATGTCGCCGCCATAGCACTTGGCGGTCACGTCCTTGCGCAGCGCTCGGATGGTCTCGCGGGCAATGATCTTGGCCCCGATCGCCGCCTGGATCGGAATCTGGAACAGGTGCTGCGGGATCAGGTCCTTCAGCTTTTCGCACATGGCGCGGCCGCGATATTCCGCGCGGGTACGGTGCACCAGCATGGAGAGCGCGTCGACCGGCTCGGCATTGACCAGGATCGACATCTTCACCAGGTCACCCGCCCGATAGTCGGTGATCTGGTAGTCGAACGAGGCATAGCCCTTGGAGATCGACTTCAGGCGATCGTAGAAATCGAACACCACCTCGTTGAGCGGCAGGTCATAGGTGACCATGGCGCGCGCACCGACATAGGTGAGCTCGATCTGGTTGCCGCGCCGGTCCTGGCAGAGCTTGAGCACCGCGCCGAGATATTCGTCCGGGGTGAGGATGGTGGCCCGGATCCACGGTTCGCGGATTTCCTTGATCTTCACCACGTCCGGCATGTCGGCCGGGTTGTGAAGGTCGAGCACCGTGCCGTCATTCATCTCGATTTCGTAGATCACCGAGGGGGCGGTGGCGATCAGGTCGAGGTTGAACTCGCGCTCCAGCCGCTCCTGGATGATTTCCAGATGCAGAAGGCCGAGGAAGCCGCAGCGGAAGCCGAAGCCGAGCGCCGCCGACGTCTCCATCTCGAAGGAGAAGCTCGCATCGTTGAGCCGCAGCTTGCCCATCGCGGAGCGCAGATCCTCGAAGTCGGCGGCGTCGACCGGGAATAGGCCGCAGAACACCACCGGCTGCGCCGGCTTGAAGCCCGGCAGCGGTTCGGCGGTGGGGCGCTTCTCCTCGGTGATAGTATCGCCAACGCGCGTATCGGCCACTTCCTTGATCGAGCCGGTCAGGAAGCCGATCTCGCCCGGCCCGAGTTCCGCCATGACGGTGAGCTTGGGCGTGAACACGCCGACGCGGTCGATCTCGTACACCGCGTCCGCCCGCATCATCTTGATGCGCTGGCCCTTCTTCAGCACGCCGTCGACGATGCGCACCAGCACCACGACGCCCAGATAGACGTCGTACCAGCTGTCGACCAGCAGCGCCTTGAGCGGGGCCTCGCGGTCGCCCTGGGGCGGCGGCAGCCGGGTGACGATGGCTTCCAGCACATCGGGAATGCCGAGGCCGGTCTTGGCCGAAATCAGCACGGCATTGGAGGCGTCGAGGCCGATCACATCCTCGATCTGCGCCTTCACCTTGTCCGGCTCGGCGGCCGGCAGGTCGACCTTATTGAGGACCGGGACGATCTCGTGATTATTGTCGATCGCCTGATACACATTGGCCAGCGTCTGCGCCTCGACGCCCTGCGAGGCATCGACCACGAGCAGCGAGCCCTCCACGGCGGCCAGCGAGCGGTTCACCTCATAGGCGAAGTCGACATGGCCGGGCGTGTCGATGAGATTGAGCACGTAGGTCTTGCCATCATGCGCCTTGTAGGCGAGGCGCACCGTCTGCGCCTTGATGGTGATGCCGCGCTCGCGCTCGATATCCATGTTGTCGAGCACCTGCTCGGACATCTCGCGTTCGGACAGCCCGCCCGTGATCTGGATCAGCCGGTCGGCAAGGGTCGACTTCCCATGGTCGATATGGGCGACGATGGAGAAGTTGCGGATGTTTTCGATGGGCTTGGTGCTCATGAGGCGCGGGATAGCATTGGCGCAGGGGCGCCACAAGCGGGGCGCCTTGCGGGACGGCATATGTTCGACCACATTCCGCCGGCACCGTTGCCGAGGAAATGTGAATGTCCGAACTCAAGATCGCCGTCGTGCCCGTCACTCCGTTCCAGCAGAACTGCTCGATCATCTGGGACGAAACCACCAAGAAGGGCGCGGTGATCGATCCCGGCGGCGACCTGCCGCGCATTCTCGCCGCGCTTGAGGAGCTGGAGGTGAACGCGGAAAAGATCGTGCTCACCCATGGCCACATCGACCACGCCGCCGGCGCCGCCGAACTGGCCGAAACGCTGAAGGTTCCGGTCGAGGGACCGCACGAGGCCGACAAGTTCCTGCTGGACAATCTGGTCGCCGATGGCGAGCGCACCGGCATCCCCGGCCGCCCGGTCACCCCGAACCGCTGGCTGAACGAGGGCGACACCGTGGATATTGGCGGCTTCCCCTTCGAGGTGCTGCATGTGCCCGGCCACACGCCCGGCCATATCGTGCTGGTCTACAAGCCCGGCAGCTTCGCCGTGGTTGGCGACACGCTGTTCCAGCGCTCTGTCGGGCGCACGGATTTTCCCTATGGCGACCACGACACGCTGATCGCCGGCATCAAGTCCAAGCTGCTCCCCCTCGGCGATAACGTGACGATCCTGCCCGGCCATGGCAGCGCCTCGACCATCGGCACCGAGAAGCGGACCAACCCGTATATTCGGTGACGGTCGCCCGCGGGCCGGGACGGGCGGACGAGGCGAGCCGCGCACAGCGATTAGCGCGCCTGTTCGCCAACGCAATCGTTACTCGCGCGGCGGTGCCGCAACGTCGATCATGCTTCGAGCGACACCGGCCCGGAGCACCCGCATGCGTCCAGCGTCCCCGCGTCTCCTGTTGACCCTCGCCGCGTTGCTGCTGGCGCCTTTGCTCGCGCCGCTGCCAGCCCTTGCGCAGGCGGATCGCTGCCCGAAGCTGGTCGCGGGTTTTCCCGGCTTTCCCTCGCCGGAGAGGCTGGCCGTTCCGGCCTCGCTCCAGCTCGCCTCTGTCGCGCCGAACCATGTCAGCCTGACCTATATCGGCCACTCGACCTTTCTGATCGAGAGCGCCGGCGGCGTCACGCTCGCCACCGACTACAACGACTATGTGCGCCCGAACCTTGTCCCCCGCGTCGCCACCATGAACCGCGCACACTCCACCCATTACTCGCTCGCCCCCGATCCGGGCATCGAGCATGTGCTCAAGGGCTGGAGCGACACGGCAGGCGAGCCGGTGCGCTACAATCTCGATGTCGACGATCTGTGGATCGGCAACCTGCCGACCAATATCCGCGACTGGGAAGGCGGCACGATCCGCAACGGCAATTCCATCTTCATCTTCCGCGCCGCTGACCTGTGCATCGCCCATCTCGGCCACCTGCACCACACGCTGACCGAGGACGACCTCGCCGCGCTGGGGCGCATCGACGTGGTGCTGGCGCCGGTCGACGGCAGCTACACCATCGATGTCGACGGCATGATCGAGGTGCTGAAAGCGCTGGAATCGCCGCTCGTGATCCCGATGCACTATTTCAACGAGTACACGCTGAACAATTTCCTGCGCCGCCTCGGCGACAGCAAATACGAGGTGAAGCGTCAGTCCGGCACGACGCTGGTGCTCTCGCGCGAAACCCTGCCGACCAAGCCCACCGTGCTGGTTATCCCGGGAAATTGACGATCTTGCTGCGTCCGTCGATCTGCGCGTTCTCCCGCAGCCACTTCGTCGCCGCCTCGGCGGGCATGGGATGGCCGAACAGGAACCCCTGGCCGGCATCGCAGCCCAGCTCCGCCACCGCCACGAACTGCTCGTGGGTCTCTATGCCCTCCGCCAGCACCTGAAGGCCGAGATCGTGGCCAAGCCCGATCAGCGCCCGAACGATCGCGCGGTCGGCCACGGAGGCGTTCATATCGACGATGAAGGAGCGGTCGAGCTTGATCGTGTCGACCGGCAGCCGGCGCAGATGGGTGAGCGAGGCATAGCCGGTGCCGAAATCGTCGAGCGCGATGGCGAAGCCGAGGCGCCGCAGGTCCCACAGCGCGCCGACAGCCCCCTCGCCGCCGCGCCCGAGCGTGACGGTCTCCGGCACCTCGAACTCCACCAGTGCCGCCGGCACGCCGGCCTGCGCCACCGCGTCGCGCGCCGATTCGGCGAGATTGGCGATGCGGAGCTGGTTGCTGGACAGGTTGATCGCCATGCGCCGGACGTCGAACCCCATGTCCAGCCAGCGCCGCAACTGCCCCGCCGCCGCCTGCAACACGAAACGCCCGATCGGCGCCATCAGCCCGACGCTCTCGGCAGCGCCGACGAACTCGCCGGGCAGCACCAGTCCGCGCTCCGGATGGCGCCAGCGCACCAGCGCCTCAAAGCCGAGCGGACGCCGCTCGGAAAAGCCGACAAGCGGCTGGAAATAGACCTCGAACTCGTCGCGCTCAAGCCCGGCACGCAGGTCCTCGATGCACTTGTGCCGCTCGTCGGCGAGCCGGCGCATGTCGACGTCGAACTGATGGATGCGCATGCCGCTCTCGGCCTTGGCGGCATAGAGCGCAAGGTCGGCATTGCGTTGCAGTTCGTCCGGCGTCGCCCCATTGTCGGGCCACGCCGCCGCGCCGAAGCTCGCGGCGACATGCAACGAGGCGCCGGTGGCGCGGACCTCGATCGGCTGTACGAGCTGGTGATAGATCTGCTCCGCGCGCCGGCGCAGCACGTCGGGATCGGTGAGGCCCGGCAGGATCATGGCGAACTCGTCGCCACCGAGCCGGGCGCAGACATCGCCGGCGCGGGCATTCGCGGCGAGCCGCGCCCCCACCGCGTGCAGCACAACGTCGCCGGCGCCATGGCCATGGGTGTCGTTGACTTGCTTGAAGCCATCGAGATCGATCATCAGCAGCCCGCCGGACGACAGCGGCTCCTCCATCAGTTCGTCGAGCCTCCGGTTGAAGCCGATACGATTGGCGAGCCCGGTCACGACGTCATGGCTGGCGAGGTATTCGGCATGGGCGCTGGCCTGCACGCGGTCGGTGACGTCGCGCTCATTGACCAGCAGGCAGAGCCGGCCGGTCACCGGGTCGGTGGTGGTGCGCATGTAGAGCCCGTGCCAGCGCACGCCCGCGCTGGTGACGGCCCGGAATTCGCCCGTCGTGGCCTGTCCCATGAAGGCGTCGGTCTTCACCGGGTCGTGGCGGAGCGCCGCGCGCCAAAATCGCTCGCCCTCACCGGGATCGACGCAGCTGGCGAGGAAGGTGTGGGCCGCGTTGGGATAGGCGCGCGCAGCCGCCGGGTTGCGGAACAGCACCGTGCCGTCGGCGCTATAGAGCGTGACCATCATCGCGGTGTGGCGCAGCGCCTCGATCCCACGCAGCTCCTCCGGGGCGACGTCCGGAACCGCCGCCTCGACCAGCATACCGACATGACCGTTCGGCAGCCGCACCCCGCTCATGGTGCAGTCGACGGTGAAGGCGCCGCCCTTGGGATAGAAGCTCCAGCGCTCGACCACCACCTCGCCGCCCGCCACCCGGCCAATCGTACCGGCGAGCCGCTCGCGGATCGCAGGAGAATGCGGGCTGAAATCGCGTGAGAAGAACTCGTCCAGCCCGTCCGCCGGCACACACCACAGCTTCAGCGCGGCGGCGTTGGCGTAGAATTTCCGCATCCTTCCGGTGTCGAGAATCCACACCGGCCGCCGCAAAAGATCAAAGCCTTCCGTGCAGACCGGCGGCAGGTCAGGATTCTCGGGCGGGAACGCGGCGGTCGCCATCGGCTGAAAACATTACGAGATGGAAATAGGGCGGCGAATTCAACAGTTTCGGCTCATGCAAGACCGATCCTATCGACTCACCATATGTCTCTCGCCGCGAATTCGACAAGGCTCAGGACGCGCCCGGCGCATAGGCACTGGGGTCGACCAGCGCCGGCCGGCCGGGAAGGTCAAGCGCGCTCACCCGGGGCGCGCCCTCGGCGATGACACGCCCGCGACGCACCACGAATAGCCGCGCGGCCTTCAGGCGGATCGCCTCAATCGGATCGTCCGCCTGAAGCACGATGAAATCGGCATTACAGCCCGGCGCGACGCCGTAGCCATCCAGCCCCATGATGCGCGCGGGATTGGTCGTCACGGCCTCGAAGCACCAGGTCATGGCCTCGCGCGAGGAAAGCTGGCCGACATGCAGCGCCATATGAGCGACTTCCAGCATGTCGCCGGAGCCGAGCGAGTACCAGGGGTCCATCACGCAGTCATGCCCGAAGGCGACATTGACGCCGGCTGCCCGCAGCTCCGGCACCCGCGTCATGCCGCGGCGCTTGGGATAGGTATCGTGGCGGCCTTGCAGCATGATGTTGATCAGCGGATTGGCGATGGCGTGGACGCCGGCCTCCGCGATCAGCGGAATCAGCTTCGAGACGTAGTAATTATCCATGGAATGCATGGAGGTGAGGTGCGAGCCAGCCACCCGGCCGCCAAGGCCCAGCCGCTGTGTTTCATAGGCCAGCGCCTCGATATGTCGCGAGAGCGGGTCATCGGTCTCGTCGCAATGGATGTCGACACGCAGGCCCCGCTCGGCCGCGATCTCGCACAGCGCCTTGAGCGAAGCGGCGCCGTCGGCCATGGTGCGCTCGAAATGGGGAATGCCGCCGACGACGTCTACGCCCATGTCCAGCGCGCGGCGCAGTTTGTCGGCTGCGGTGGGCGAGCGGTAATAGCCGTCCTGCGGGAAGGCGACGAGCTGAAGGTCGATATAGTCCTTCACCCTTTCCCGCACGTCGAGCAGCGCCTCGACCGCCAGCAGCCGGTCGTCGCAGATGTCGACATGGGAGCGGATGGCGAGCAGCCCCTGGCTCACCGCAAGGTCGCAATAGCGCAAAGCACGCTCGATCACGGCCTCGTGGGTCAGCAGCGGCTTCAGCTCGCCCCACAGCGCGATGCCCTCCAGCAGGGTTCCTGACTGGTTGAGCCGCGGCAGGCCGAGCGAGAGCGTGGCGTCCATGTGGAAATGCACGTCGACGAAGGGCGGCGCCACCAGCCGCCCGCCGGCATCCAGCGTACGGCCGGCCTCGGCCTCGATCCCGCGCTCCACCGCCACGATCCGCCCACCCTCGCAGGCGATGTCGAGGCCCTCGCGCCCGTCCGGCAGGCGCGCATTCTTCACGAGAAGGTCGAGACTCATAACCGCTTCCTACTCACCTCTGACCCTTGAAATAGGGCTTCATCAGCGCGCGCGGATAGTCCGCGCGCCGGGCCACCAAGACAAGCGCGGCAATGGAGAAAATATAGGGCAGCATCAGGAAGATCTGGCTCGGCACCGCCCCGCCGGTGATGGTCTGGAGCCGGAGCTGGTAGGCATCCAGCGCCCCGAACAGCAGCGCGCCGATGAGCGCCTTGCCCGGCCGCCACGAGGCGAAGACGGTGAGCGCGATGCACACCCAGCCGCGCCCGTTGATCATGCCGAAATAGAACGCGTTGAACGCCGAGAGCGTGAGGAACGCCCCGCCCAGCGCCATCAATGCAGAACCCGCCATCACCGCGCCGATCCGCAGCCCCACCACCGAGAGCCCCTGCGCCTCCACCGCCTCCGGGTTGTCGCCCACCGCGCGGATGGCAAGGCCGAGCGGCGTGCGCGCCAGCACGAAGGCGACCAGCCCGACGCAGACAAAGGCCAGCACCGTGAAGGCGCTCTGCTGGCTCAGGATCGTGCCGATAAACGGCAGGTCGCCCAGCACCGGAACGTCGAGCGGGGGAAACGGCTCGATGCGCGGCGGGGTGCCGACATTGGGGAACGCCACGCGATAGCCGAAATAGGCGACCGAGGTCGCGAGCAGCGTCACCCCGATTCCGGTCACATGCTGGGACAGGCCGAGCGGCACGGTGAGCACGCCGTGGATCAGCCCGAACAACGCCCCGACCAGCGCCGCCACCAGCACCCCGCCCCATAGCGGCAGGCCGAGATAGACGGCGAGCCAGCCTGACATGGCGCCGGCGACGAAAATGCCCTCGATGCCGAGATTAAGCACGCCCGCGCGCTCGCACAAAAGCGCGCCGAGCACGCCGAAGATCAGCGGGGTGGCGATGCGGATCGTCGCAGCCCAGAAATTCGCCTGCAGCAGAATGTCGAACGCGTCCCACATCAGGCGGTCTCCCGGCGCAGGAACTGGATGCGGAAGCGCGTCAGCAAGCCGCCGACCAGCACGCTGAGCAGCGAGAAGGCGACGACCAGATCGGCGAGATAGTTCGAGACGCCGATGGCCCGGCTCATGCTGTCGGCGCCGACGAACACGCCGGCAATGAAGATCGCGGACGGGATCACGCCGAGCGGCGACAGGTTTGCCAGCGTCGCCACCACGATGCCGGCATAGCCGAAGCCGGGCGAGAGGTCGGAGGTGAGGTACCCCTTGAGCCCCGCGACCTCGCTGGCCCCGGCGAGACCGGCCAGCCCGCCGGACAGGAGGCCGACCAGCGCCATCGCCTTGCCGACCGGCAGGCCGGCATAGCGCGCGGCACGGGCGTTCTCGCCCACCGCGCGGATGCGGAAGCCCCAGACCGTGCGGTTGATGAAGACATGCAGGCCGATGGCGGCCAGCACCGCCAGCACCAGCCCCCAGTGCAGCCGTAGCCCGGTCACCAGCTTGGGCAGCGTCGCCTCGTCGAGCACCGGGGCGGATTGCGGCCAGCCCATCGCCATCTCGTCCTTCATTGGGCCTTCGAGCATCATCTGCACGAAAAGCAGCACGATGAAGTTCATCAGCAGCGTCACCACCACCTCGTCGGCGCCGAACCGGGTCTTGAACAGCACCGGAACCAGCAGCAGCGCGGCCCCCGCCAGAGCGGCGGCGATCAGCACCAGCGGCACCAGCACATAGGACGGCGCCTCGATCAGCCCGGCGCCCACCGCCACGGTGGCCAGAGCGCCGGCATAGAGCTGGCCCTCCGCGCCGATGTTCCACAGCTTGGCCCGGAACGCCACCGCGGCGGCGAGGCCGGTGAAGATCAGCGGTGTGGCGCGGGTGAGCGTCTCCGCGAGCGCGAATCCGTCGCCGGCGGCCCCCTTCGCCATCAGCGCCAGCGCCTCCAGGACCGGGGCGCCGGCAAGCATGAGCGGGATGGACGTGAGCAGCAGCGCGACGAGGCCGGCGCCAACCGGCACCGCCACGGAAAGCCACACAGGTGTACGCTCGCGCGGAATGAAGCGGATCATGGGCGCCTCTCCGTGAGCCGGCGGGCGCCCATCCCCTCGCCCTGCCCGCGAAATCCCATCACGCCGCCTCCTCCGCAGAATGGCCGGCCATCATCAGCCCGACCGTCCGCACATCGAGCCCCTCCGCCTCCATGGCCGGCGAGAGATGCCCGGCATGAACCACGGCGATGCGGTCGGAGAGCGCGAACAGCTCGTCGAGATCCTCCGAGATCAGCAGCACCCCCGCGCCCCGCGCCCGCGCCGCCAGAAGCCTGCGGTGAACGTCCGTCGTCGCGCCGATGTCGAGGCCGCGCGTCGGCTGGTGGGCGAGAACCAAGAGCGGCTCGCGCTCCAGCACGCGGGCCAGCACCACTTTCTGCATGTTGCCGCCGGACAGCGCACGGATCGCGGCGTCCGGCCCGGGGCAGCGCACGTCATAGGCCGTGATCGCCTGCGCCGCGCGGGCGCGGATGCCGGCGCGCTTCAGAATGCCGGCGCTCTGGTTCTCCGGCGCGGCGATGGTTTCCAGCACGTAGTTCTCCGCGACGCTCAGCGCCCCGATGGTGCCATCCCGGTGCCTGTCCTCGGGAATGCGCCCGACGCGGGCGGCGATCCGGGCGGCGGGATCGGCGCGCGTCACCGGCGCGCCGTTGATGGTCACCTCGCCGGAGCGCGCGCCTGCGAGCCCGGCGACCAGCGCCGCCAGCGCGCCCTGCCCGTTGCCCGAAACGCCGGCAATGCCGACGATCTCGCCGGCGCGCACGTCGAGATTCGCCCGCTCCAGCCGGTCGCGCTGAGTGGGTGCGCCGACATCGACGGCGCGCAGGCTCAGGATCGGGGCGCCCGGCGTCGCGGGCGGGCGCTCGCGGGGAGGAATGGCGCGCCCGACCATCAGTTCGGCGAGCGAAGCCCGGCTGGAGCCGGCGGTCGGCCGGTCCGCCACCTTCGCCCCGCCGCGCAGCACCACCACGCGCTCGCACAAGGCCAGCACTTCGTGCAGCTTGTGGCTGATGAAGATCACCGCCAGCCCCTTCGCCGCCAGCGTGCGCACGGTCGCGGCCAGACCATCGGCCTCCTGCGGCGTGAGCACGGCGGTCGGCTCGTCGAGGATCAGCACCCGCACATCGCGATACAGCGCCTTGAGGATTTCGATGCGCTGCTGCTCGCCGACCGAAAGCTGGGCCACCGGCACGTCGAGGTCGGCCTTGAGCCCGGATTCGGCCATCAGCTTCTCCACCTTGGCCCGCGCCGCGCCGCGCCGGGGCGCAAGGCTCCACAGCGGAAGCGTGCCGAGCAGGATGTTCTCGAAGCCGGTGAGGTTCTCGGCCAGCGCGAAATGCTGGTGCACCATGCCGATGCCGGCCGTGAGCGCGGCTTCCGCCGAACCGCCGGGCAACGGCACGAGCTGGCCGCTGGCATCGGCGATATGCACCGTGCCTTCATCGGCCACGTAATGGCCGAACAGGATGCTCATCAGCGTGGTCTTGCCCGCGCCGTTCTCGCCGAGCAGCGCGACGATCTCGCCGGCATGGACATCGAGATCGATATGGTCGTTCGCCGTCAGCGGGCCGAACCGCTTGGTGATGCCGGACAGCGAGAGAACAAGCGGGCGCGTTTCAGGGTGCATTCTTGCCGGTCCATGAAGACGTCATCCCGGACGCCGCGTCGCGGCGATCCGGGATCGCGAGACAAGGCCGCTCTCATTTCCGCCAGCGATCCCGGCAAGGACCTTCGGGTTTCAGCCGGGATAACGGGCCAGAGGCGGAAGGCCGTATGGCGCCCTGCTTTACAGCGTCGACTTGGGCTCGCCGTCGTTCACGTTCACGCGGAACATGCCGTCCTTGATTTCCTTCTCCTTGACGAGAACCATCTCGATCACCTCGGGCGGCACCACCTTCGGGTCGAGCGGGGCAAGGCTCGCGCCGCCATGGGCCATGAAGCTGAACGGGCCGTAATCCTCGGCGGTGAAGCTGCCATCCATCACCGCCTTGATGGCGCGGTCGATGGTCGGCTCCATGTGCCACAGCGCCGAGGCGATCACCGTGCCGGGATATTGGGCGGAGGTGTCGATCACGTTGCCGATCGCCTTCACGCCGCGCTCCTTGGCGGCATCGGAGACGCCGAAACGCTCGGCGTAGAGCACGTCCGCGCCCTTGTCGATCTGCGCGAAGGCGGCTTCCTTGGCCTTGGGCGGGTCGTACCAGGAGTTGATGAAGGTCACGATGAACTTCACCTGCGGGTTCACCGACTGCGCGCCTTCCATGAAGGCCTGCATCAGGCGGTTCACCTCGGGGATGGCGTAGCCACCGACCAGGCCGATGACGTTCGACTTGGTCATCTTGCCGGCGACCATGCCGGTCAGGAAGGACGGCTCGTGGATGAAGTTATCGAACACCGACAGGTTTGGCTTGGTCGGGCCGAAGGACGAACCCATGAGATAGGCGACGTTCGGGTAGTCCTTCGCCACCGCGCGGGCGGGACGCTCCACCGCGAAGATTTCGCCGACCACCAGGTCCGCGCCCTCCTGCGAGTACTGGCGCATCACGCGCTCATAATCGGTGTTCGCGACGTTCTCGGAGAATTTGTAAGTGATGTCGCCGCGCGCCTCGGCGGTCTTGAGCGCCTTGTGGATGCGAGAGACCCACTGCTGTTCCACGGGAACGGTGTAGATCGCCGCGACCTTGATCGGCTTCGCCTTGGCGGCAACGGCCTCACCAGCGCCGACCGCCGACAGCACCAGAGCACCGGCGCCAAGCGCCAGCAATTGCCGCCGATCGATCGTCCCTGACGAAAAAAGCGGCACGGAACCAGACGACTTGACCACCATTTCACTTCTCCCGAGCAAAGGACCGCGGCCCGACGGCGCGCGAAGTCAATGAATCCGACCACTCATGCGAGCAGCATGCCATTTCCGAACTGTTTGGTCCGAAAAGTCACGCCGGGCTGGCGGCATTGTCCACATCTGCGAAGCCGGCGCCATCCTGCCAGCGCGCGTGCAGATAGGCGCGGATGAAATCGGGCATGGCGGGATCGAGATCGGCGGGAGAGCGGGCAAGGAAGATGGCGTCGAGTTCGGCACGCTGCTGCCCGGCGAGATTTTCGCGCAATCGCGCCACCAGTTCCTCGCCCGGCAGGCGCGCCACGATTTCGCGCATCAGCGCGATGCGCGGGCCGGCGAACACCGCGTGGAGCGCCCGCCCGCCGGTGGGTGGCGGCAGGAAATCGGCCGCCGTCAGCCCGATTTCCTCCTCGATCTCGCGCAGCACGCTGCCGTCGATGTCGACGCGCCCGCCCTCGACGATGTCGCCGAGGTCCGGCGTGCCGGCGGCGAAGTAGATGCGGCCGGCATTGGCGGTCCATGGCGCCATGCGGCCGAGCACGAAGGCCCCGTCGCAGGCGCGCAGCGCGCCCATGCCGAAGGCATTGCACATCTCAGGGTAGCCGTGATCACGCCACCACAGCAGCGAGGCGAAATCGGTGCGCTTATAGCGGCCAGTGAGCACGCCACCGTCGAGACGACGCTCGCTCAGCATCAGGATCGGGCCGCTCCACAAGGCGGGATTCGCCTGCTTCAGCCGCTCGAAATGCACCTCGATCTCCTCGCGCCGCGCATCGGCCAGCGACCACGGCTCAGGATCGACGCGGAACTCCATGCCCTTGAGCGCCAGTACCCGGATGTCATCGCCGGTCATGGAGGCGCTCACGCCGGGCTACCGCGCTCAGGCATAGATGGTGCCTTCCGAGACGATCACCGCGCCGCCGCCGATAGTGACGGCCGTCAGCGCGCCGCCCGACACTTCGAGGCCCAGCCGCACCAGGCTCGGCCGCCCCATCTCGACGCCCTGCAGGATATCGAAGACGTGGAACCCCTCGCCCGGCCGCTCGCCCGCAAACAGCACGGCGGCGAGCGAGGCGGCGGCCGAGCCGGTCGCCGGGTCTTCGTCGATGCCCATATTCGCGGCGAACATGCGGGCGCGCAGGTCGCCCTCGCCGTCCTCGTCACGGCAGAACACATAGACCGATTCCGCCTCGCCCCCGAAGGCGCCGATTAGCCGGCCCGCGCTCGGGCTGATACGCGCCAGCGCCGAGCGCGAGGCGAGCGGGATGCACACGAAGGGCACACCGGCCGAGGCCACCACCGGCGTGTACCCGTCGAAACCGATATCGCTGCGGTCGAGACCGAGCGCCTGCGCGCAGGCGTCGATGGAAAGTTCGCCCGCCTGAATTTCCGGCAGGCGCGGCACGGTGAAGGTGGCGCTGCCGGTGCGGGGCCCGCGCACATTGATGTGGCAGGGCACCTCGCCGACATTTTCCTCCAGCACGAAATCCGTCGAGGTCTCCACCCCGTCGCGGATCGCCAGCAGCACCGCCGTGCCGACCGTGGGATGGCCGGCGAAGGGCAGCTCGTGGTTGACGGTGAAGATGCGCAGCCGCGCGCGGTTCACCTCGTCCGCCGGCTTCAGCACGAACACCGTCTCGGAGAGATTGAACTCGCGGGCGATAGCCTGCATCTGGTTGCCGTCGAGGCCCTCCGCGTCCAGCACGACGGCCAGCGGATTGCCCGAGAGGGCGCGATCGGTGAAGACGTCGAGGACAACGTAGCGACGGGCCATGGCGCTCAGAGCTTCTCGGGGGTGAAGAGGCGGGACGGCGTGACGAATTCGTCCTGCGCGGCCACGGTGAGGATTTCCCGCGAGCCGGCGGCGGCGGTGCGGGCCAGCAGGCCATAGGCCGAGGACGCCGCCTTGGAGAGCGCCTCGGCCGTGGAATGCGTCGCCTTCCAGTGCACGAAAAACAGGGCCGCGATGGCGTCGCCGGCTCCGTTCACCGAGATGTCGAGCTTGGGCGTGCGCACGCGGAACCGCCCGTCCGGTCCCGAGGCCATCAGGTCGATGGAATCGGCCGGCGTGTCCTCGGTGTGCAGGCTGGTCACGAGGATGACGCGCGGGCCGGTGGCGTGCACGGCATCGCAGGCCGCGACCGCCTCGGCCATGGTGGAGGTGGGTCGGCCGGAGAGATAGTCCAGCTCGAACTGGTTGGGCGTGATCAGGTCGGCGGCCGGCACCGCGCGGTCGCGCATGAATTCGGGGATGCCGGGACGCACGAAGACGCCGCGCCCGACATCGCCGATCACCGGATCACAGCAATAATGCGCCTCGCGGTTCGCCGCCTTCACCCGGCCGACCGTATCAAGAATGGCGTCGCCGATCTCCGCGGCGCCCATATAGCCGGAGAGCACGCCGTCACAGCGCGGCAGCACGTTGCGGTCCTCCAACCCACCCACCAGCTCGCGGATCAGCTCGGCCTCGAACACCTTGCCGCGCCAGGCGCCATAGCCGGTATGGTTGGAGAACTGGACGGTGTGGATGCCCCACACCTCATGGCCGAGGCGCTGCATCGGGAACATGGCCGAGGCGTTGCCCACATGGCCATAGGCGACCCAGGACTGTATCGACAGGATATTCATGCACCGCGCCCCACGCTTAACTGTGACGATCCGCGCATATCGCGCGCGACGCAAGGGCTCCAACGAAATTAGTTGAGGCGATCCATCATGTTGCGCGATGTGTTGCCCGGTTGCACAGCCGCTTCATGCCCGCGATGCCGGAAGCTTCGCCGGCATGTCGGCCAGCACGTAGCGGTCGCGTCCCATGGCCTTGGCGGCGTAGAGCGCCTTGTCGGCGCGCTGCAGCGCCTCATCGAGGCCCTCGCCCGGGCGGATAAACGCCGCGCCGAAGCTCGCGGTGACCCGCGTCTCGTGCGGAATGAAGCGGTAGCGGCGGGCGCGGAAGGTGGACTGGATGTGCTGGATGCGTTCGCGCAACCCGCCGACATCGGTGTCCGGCATCAACAGGCAGAACTCCTCGCCGCCGATCCGACCCGCCAGTTCGGCGCCGGTCGCCGCTTCCATGAGGATGGACCCGAAGGCGCGGATCGCCTCGTCGCCCCCGGCATGGCCGAAGCGGTCGTTGATCGATTTGAAGTGATCGAGGTCGATCATCATCAGGCTCGCCGTGGCTCCCGGCGGCAGCGTCCGCAGGCAGGCCGTTGCACGCTGCATGAAGGCGGCGCGGTTCAGGAGGCCGGACAATGCGTCGCGCTGCAGGCTCAGCGTCGCGTTGGCCACGACCTCGGCAATCAGCACGCCGACGAGGGCGAGCCCCAGCATCAGTGACAAGATGGCGGCGAAGGTCTGGGAATAGCGCGCATAGGTGCTCAGCAGATAGCTGCGTACGTCCGGCGCATGATCGTTGACGATAAAGCCCGCGCCGCCCTTCGCAAGGAACTGCACGGCGCACAGCACGAGCACGGCCGCCAGCAGCCGGTCCGCGACGCCCCGCCGCTCCGACCCCATTACGGTTCCCGCGCCGATCGCCAGCATGATCACGAATGGACCCTGATAGGCGAGACCGAAGAACGTTTCGGCGCGCGGCATATCGGAGGTGAAACCGGCATGGAAGGCGATGCCGAGGCCGCCGAACAGAAACAGCGGCCAGACGTCCGACTGCGGCCGGTAATGGCGGGCTAGACCCGCCGCGAGCAGCGTCAGCGCCAGCATCAGCAGGGAAAACGAGATAATGGAGGCGAGCCGTGGCGGCATCGCGGAAGGCGCCAGCGCCTCGGTGGTCACCGTCGCCGCAGCAGCGAGAAAGGCTCCGGCGCACCACTGGCCGAGGCGGATGCCCGACCGCCACGACAGGCTGAAAAACGCCAGGGCGAAGAACACACCGATGGAGCCATTGATGATCAGAAGGAAGGTCGCATCCCGCATCGCTTTCCCGCCCTTGGGCGAACTGCCCGCTCCGATCACGCACCTTTATCGACCACGCGCCGCAGCGCCACGCAAGAGCGTGCGGCGCGCCGCACGCCACCCCCCGGTCCAACCTCCCGCTTGCCTGATCGCAGGCGCCATGCGAGAGCCTCCGACATGAACACTATGCTCGAAGCCGCCAGCCTTGCCGAAGCCGTCCGCGCCGGACGCCTCAACCCCTCCGAAGTCGTGGAGCGCTGCATCGCGGCGATCGAGGCGCAGGAGGCCGAAATCCGCGCCTTCGCCACGCTCGACCTCCCCGCCCTCCGCACGGCGGCGAGCCGGCCGGGGCTCGACGCCACCCCGCTCGCCGGGCTACCGGTCGGCGTCAAGGACATCCTCGACACCGCGGACCTCCCGACTGAGCGCGGCTCGCCGCTGTTTGCCGGCTACCGGCCGTTCGGCGATGCCAGCATCGTGCGCATGATGGCGCGCGCGGGTGGGCTGCTCGCCGGCAAGACCGTGACCACCGAATTCGCCTTCATGCAGCCCTCCCCGACGCGCAACCCGCGCCGGCCCTCGCACACGCCAGGCGGCTCCTCGGCGGGCTCGGCGGCGGCGGTGGCGGCGGGCATGCTGCCGCTCGCCATCGGCACCCAGACCGGCGGCTCGGTGATCCGGCCCGCCTCGTTCTGCGGCGTGACCGGCTTCAAGCCCTCGTTCAAGCTGCTGCCCGTGCTCGGGCTGAAACCCTTCGCCTGGTCGCTGGATACGCTCGGCCTGTTCGCCGCGCGGGTGGCGGACATCGCGTTCGCCATGAGCGCCCTCACCGGCCGCGACCTCGCGCTGGATGCCGATCCGGCCACGCCGCGCTTCGCCGTGGTGAAGACCGCCCGGGCCGCGCACGCCTCCGACGACGCCCACGCCGCGCTGGAGGCCGCCGCGCGTGCCGCCGCTGACGCCGGGGCGCAGGTGGTCGAGCTGGAGCTACCCGCCGAGGTCGAGGCCGGCGACGCCGCCTCCGCCGTCGTGCAGGCCTACGAGGCCGCGCTCACCTTCGCCGACGAGTGGGACCGCCACCGCGACCAGCTCTCCCCGACCCTCGCCGCCTATCTTGAGGAAGCGCAACGCACCGCGCCCGAGCAATACGACGCCGCCCGGCGCACCTCCCGCCGCGCCCGCAACGCGCTCGCCGACACGCTGCACGGCTTCGACGCCGTGCTAACCTTCTCCGCCCCAGGCGAGGCGCCGGAGGGCCACGCCACCACCGGCTCGCCGGTGTTCAACCGGCTATGGACGCTGGCGGGCACGCCCTGCGTGAACGTGACCGGCCTCACCGGCGCCAGCGGCCTGCCGATCGGCGTGCAGGTAGTCGGCCGCTTCGCGCGCGACAAGGCGACGCTCAACGCCGCCCATTTCCTCGAACGTGCCATCGCGACGCGGTGAGGCGGCGGGTTACGCTTCATTAAGCCTGTCGTCCTACGCTTCGTCATCGACGTCACAACCGTCGGAAGGGACGCAGCCATGCGTATCAGGGCACTTTTCCTCGGCGCCGCCGCGGGCGCCGCCCTCGCTATCCCGGCCTTCGCGGCCGACCTTTCCTATCCCGTGAAGGCGCCGGCAGTGGCGGTCATCCCGCCCTTCTCCTGGACCGGCTTCTATCTCGGCGGCAATGCCGGCTATGGCTGGGGCGAGGGTTCGGCCAACTGGGGCAGCTATCTCGACTATTACTATGGCGGCTGGGACCAGTACGGCTCGACCGGCGGCTCCGACCCCGAAGGCTGGTTCGGCGGCTTCCAGATCGGCTACAACTACCAGCTCGTGAACAATGTGGTGCTCGGCATCGAGGCCGATTTCCAGTTCGGCGCGCTCGATGACCGGCTCAACTACACCGCCAGCACCACCGCGGGCGGCTTCACCGATACCGATTTCGGCACGCTGGATTCCAAGATCGAGGCCTTCGGCACAGTGCGCGGACGCATCGGCTACGCCTTCGACCGCTTCCTGCCCTATGCCACCGGCGGCCTCGCCTGGGGCAATGTGAAGATGTCGGAGAACTGGTCCACCTATTACAACGGCGTCTACCAGCCCGCCGCATCGGGCTCGGCTTCGACCAGCGAAACGCTGTGGGGCTGGACCGTAGGCGGCGGCGGCGAATATGCCGTGACCGACAATTGGACGCTGAAGGCGGAATATCTCTACGCCGACCTCGGTGACATCAACTGGGATTCCGATGCCGGCACCCGTGTCGACGTGAAGGTCCAGACCCTGAAGCTGGGCGTGAACTACAAGTTCTGAGCCCGCCTCAGTTGACGCCGACGAGGCTGGCGGCGCCGCTCCAGATCGCATCTTTGGCGCCGACGGCCGGCGGCGGTGCGATGACGGTGGCCGGATCGGGGTTCTTCCGACCGTCCGGCATCAGCACCGCGAACCAGAGTTCGCCGTCGGTGTAATAGGGATCGCCCCCGCCATTGCGCCCGAAAAGAGTCGGGCCGAGCCCGGTCACCTGATAGACCGTGCGCACCATGCCGGCCGCCTTCAGATCACCGATCAGGAGGTCGCGCACCGCGTCGACATTCGGGCCGATATGGTGCGTCACCGCGCCGGTATAGTGGCTCAGCCCCACGCCCCGGTCATAGGTCGCCGATCCCAGCCAGACCGGCGCGCCTTCGGCGCCCCGGTCCAGCACCTTCCAGAACCGCACATGGTCGCGACGGTCGGCGCTGCGCCCGAGTTCCTTCTCGAAGGCGAGGTCCTCGACACGGCCGTCATAGAACAGCGGACTGACCGGGGCTTCCGGGTCCGGGCGACCGAGCACCACCGAGCCGACGATCTCGACGCTGGATTTCAGCGTCACCGGATCGGCCGCGCGCCAGCCGGCTTCGTACATCGCCCGCACCACGTCCTCGCGGGTACCGACGAGGCCTACATCGATCGGATCGCCCGGGATGCCCTGTTTGGTCTGCGTCACCATCGGCAGATGCGCGACGCCGGGCTGGCGCTCGTGATGCGTCCACAGGCGCGGCAGCACGATATAGGCCAGCGCGGCCCAGACCAGCAGGACCAGCACGACGAGCTTGGCCGCGAGTCTGGCGTCCTGGGCGATCACGCTCATCGAGCTATCCGCGCCTACTCTGCCGCAACCGACTTGTAGCTCAGCGGATCGTAGTTGAGCACCGGCGCCAGCCAGCGCTCGGCCTCTTCCACGCTCATTCCCTTGCGCGCCGCATAGTCCTCGACCTGATCGCGCTCGATGCGACCCACCCCGAAATAGGCGGCGTCGGGATGCGCGAAATAGAGGCCCGAGACGGCGGCGCCGGGCCACATGGCGAAGCTCTCCGTCAGCTCGACGCCGATCGTGTCGGTCGCGTCCAGAAGCCTGAACAGCGTCGCCTTCTCGGTATGGTCGGGCTGGGCCGGATAGCCCGGCGCGGGGCGGATGCCGCGATACTGCTCCTTGATCAGCGCCTCATTGTCGAGCGCCTCATCCGAGGCATAGCCCCAGAACTCACGGCGCACCCGCTCGTGCATGCGCTCGGCAAAGGCCTCGGCGAGGCGGTCGGCCAGCGCCTTCAGCAGGATCGACGAATAGTCGTCATGCGCCGCCTTGAAGGCTTCCGAGCGCTCATGCTCGCCAAAGCCGGTGGAGACACAGAAGCCGCCAATATAGTCCTTCACCCCGCTTTCCGCCGGGGCGATGAAATCGCTGAGCGCGACGTTCGCCCGGCCCTCGCGCTTGGCCATCTGCTGGCGCAGCGTGTGCAGCGTGGCGAGCTTCTCGGCGCGCGTCTCGTCGGTGTAGAGCGCGATATCGTCGCCGGCCGCATTCGCCGGCCAGAAGCCGACTACGGCGCGGGCCGTCAGCCATTTCTCGTCCACGATGCGCGCCAGCATCTTCTGCGCGTCGTCGTAGAGCGCGCGAGCCGCCACGCCGACCTTCGGATCGTCGAGGATCGCCGGGTAGTGGCCGGCCAGCTCCCAGGACTGGAAGAATGGCGTCCAGTCGATATACGGAACCAGCTCGGCGAGATCGTAGCTCTCGAACACCTTGGTGCCGAGGAAGCCTGGCACCGGCGCGGCATAGGAGGAGAAATCGATGCCGACACCATTGGCGCGCGCATCCGCCAGCTTCACCCGCACCTTGTTGCGGTCGGATTTCGCGTGTGCGTCGGCGAGCTTCTCATATTCGGCGCGGATATTGGCGACGTAATCCGGCCGGGTGTTGTCGTTGAGCAGCGAAGAGACCACGCCCACCGCGCGCGAGGCGTCGGTGACATAGACCGCCTGCCCGCGCACATATTGCGGGGCGATCTTCACCGCCGTGTGGACGCGGGAGGTGGTCGCCCCGCCGATCAGCAGCGGCACGGAAAAGCCTTCGCGCTCCATCTCGGAAGCGACATGCACCATCTCATCGAGCGAGGGGGTGATGAGGCCGGACAGCCCGATCACATCGACCTTCTCGGCCTTGGCGACCTCCAGGATCTTCGCGGTGGGAACCATCACCCCGAGGTCGATCACCTCGTAATTGTTGCACTGGAGCACGACGCCGACGATGTTCTTGCCGATGTCGTGGACATCGCCCTTCACCGTGGCCATCAGCACCTTGCCGGCCGAGGAATCCTCGGTGGTGCCGTTGTCCAGCTTCTCCTGCTCCATGAAGGGCATGAGATAGGCCACGGCCTGCTTCATCACGCGGGCCGACTTCACCACCTGCGGCAGGAACATCTTGCCGGCGCCGAACAGGTCGCCGACCACGTTCATGCCGGCCATCAGCGGGCCTTCGATCACATGCAGGGGGCGGGCGACCGAAAGGCGCGCCTCCTCGGTGTCGGCGTCGACATACTCGGTGATGCCGTTGACGAGGGCATGCTCCAGCCGCTTCTCCACGGCCCAAGTGCGCCAGGTCAGATCCGCCTCGCGCTTTTCCTTGCCCGCGCCGCCGCGGAAGCGCTCAGCCAGCGCCAGCAGCCGCTCGGTGGCGTCTTCGCGGCGGTTGAGCACCACGTCCTCGCAAGCCTCGCGCAGCTCTGGCTCGATCTCACTATAGGGCGCGAGCTGGCCGGCATTGACGATGCCCATGTCCATGCCCGCGTGGATAGCGTGGTACAGGAACACGGCGTGCATCGCCTCGCGCACCGGCTCATTGCCGCGGAACGAGAAGGACAGGTTCGAGACGCCGCCCGAGATATGGGCGTGCGGCAGTTGCTGGCGGATCGAACGGGTCGCCTCGATGAAGGCGACGCCATAGCCGGCATGTTCCTCGATGCCGGTCGCCACCGCGAACACGTTGGGATCGAAGATGATGTCCTCGGGCGGAAAGCCCACCTCGTCGACGAGGATGCGGTAGGCGCGCGAGCAGATCTCGACCTTGCGCTCATAGGTGTCGGCCTGGCCCTGCTCGTCGAACGCCATAACAACCACGGCGGCGCCATAGGCGCGCACGAGGCGGGCATGGTGCTTGAACGCCTCCACGCCTTCCTTCATCGAGATGGAATTGACGATGCCCTTGCCCTGAATGCACTTCAGCCCGGCCTCGATCACGCTCCACTTGGAGCTGTCGACCATGACCGGCACGCGGGCGATGTCCGGCTCGGCGGCGAGCAGGTTGAGGAAGGTGACCATCGCCTTCTCGGAATCGAGCAGGCCCTCATCCATGTTGACGTCGATGATCTGCGCGCCGTTCTCCACCTGGTCGCGGGCGACCGCCAGCGCGGCGGTGTAGTCGCCATTGGTGATCAGCTTGCGGAAGCGCGCGGAGCCGGTGACGTTGGTACGCTCGCCGACATTCACGAACGGGATGATCGGGGTCAGCTCGAACGGCTCCAGCCCGGAGAGGCGCAGGCGCGGCTCGATGTCCGGGATCACGCGCGGCGCATGCGGGGCGACCGCCTGCGCAATGGCGCGAATATGGTCCGGCGTGGTGCCGCAGCAGCCGCCGACGACATTGACGAGGCCGGAGGCGGCGAATTCGCCCACGAGCTTCGCCATCGCCTCCGGGCTCTCGTCATAGAGGCCGAACTCGTTGGGCAGGCCGGCATTGGGATAGGCGCAGACATAGGTGTCGGCGAGGCGCGACAGCTCGTCGATATGGGCGCGCATTTCCTTGGCGCCCAGCGCACAGTTCAGGCCGATGGAGAACGGCCGGGCATGGCTGAGCGAATTCCAGAACGCGGCCGGGGTCTGGCCCGACAGGGTGCGGCCGGACAGGTCGGTGATGGTGCCGGAGATCATCACCGGCACGCGGATGCCGCGCTCCTCGAACAGCCGCTCGACAGCGAAAATCGCCGCCTTGGCGTTCAGCGTGTCGAAGATGGTCTCGACCAGCAGGAGATCGGCGCCGCCATCCAGCAGCGCCGCCGCCTGCTCGCCATAGGCCGTGGCGAGCTCATCGAAGGAGGTGGCGCGGAAGCCGGGATCGTTGACGTCCGGCGAGATGGAGGCGGTGCGGTTGGTCGGGCCGATGGCGCCGGCGACGAAGCGGCGGCGGCCGTCCTTCGCCTCCGCGAGGCGGGCCGCCTCCTTGGCGAGCTTCGCGCCCTCGAAATTGATCTCGTAGACCAGGCTCTCCATGCCGTAATCGGCCATGGCGATGGTGGTGCCCGAGAAGGTATTGGTCTCGACGATATCCGCACCCGCGAGGAAATAGGCGAGATGGATGTCGCGCACCGCGTCCTGCGCCGTGAGGTTCAGGAGGTCGTTATTGCCCTTCACATCCTGCGGCCAGTCCGCGAAGCGCGCACCGCGATAGCCGGCCTCGTCCAGCTTGAGCTGCTGGATCATGGTGCCCATGGCCCCGTCCAGCACCAGGATGCGCTGGGAGGCGGCGGCCTTGAGGGCGGCGAAGGTCTCGGTCGGCGTGACGGTCATGGGGGCAGTTCCTACTCCCTCTCCCCGTGGGGGAGAGGGTTGGGGTGAGGGGCATTGGCGCGCACCGCTTCGATGATCCGCAGCACCACCCCGTCAAGGTTCACAAGCACGTCGTTATTCCAGAAACGGATGACGAAATAGCCGCAGCTTTCAATCATCCGCATTCTTTCGGCGTCAACGTCGGCCGTGTGCTGGCCACCGTCCAGTTCAATCACCAGTCTTGCATCGGCGCAGAGGAAGTCGACGACAAAACGCTCGACCGGCACCTGCCTTCGGAACTTCCAACCCTCAAGCTGTCGGTTGCGAAGACGTGACCAGAGGAGTCGTTCGACGTCTGTCTGATCCCGGCGCAGGCGACGCGCACGCTCGATCCGACCGTTTATCCCCCCCTCACCCGCCGCTTCGCGGCGACCTCTCCCCCTCGGGGAGAGGTTAAGGTGCCGCACATGGTCGTCATACCGCCTTCCACCCGATGAATCTGCCCCTCTCCCCGACGGGGTGAGGGGCCGGCGACCATCCACCTCACGCCGCCGCCTGACCGCTGCCGCTGCCATTCCCTTGCCCGGCGCCACCTTCCAGGGGAGCGCGGATGCCGAGGAGGTGGCAGATGGCGTAGACCAGATCGGCGCGGTTCAGCGTGTAGAAGTGGAACTCGTTCACGCCGCGGTCCAGAAGATCGATCACCTGCTCGGCCGCCACCGCCGCCGAGATCAGCTTGCGGGTCTCGGGATCGTTGTCGAGCCCTTCGAAGCGCCCGGCGAGCCAGGAAGGCATGTAGCAGCCGGTCTTCTCGGCGAAGTTCTTCGCCTGCTTGAAATTCGAGACGGGAAGGATGCCCGGCACCACCGGCACGTCGATGCCGCGCGCCCGCACCTTGTCGAGATAGGCGAAATAGAGGTCGTTGTCGAAGAAGCACTGGGTGATGGCACGCGTCGCCCCGGCCTCGACCTTGGCTTGCAGGATGTCGAGATCGCGTTCGAAGGACGGGCTCTCCGGGTGCTTCTCGGGATAGGCCGAGACCGAGACCTCGAAATTGGCGCTGCGGCGGATACCCGCCACGAGGTCCGCCGAGGTCTTGTAGCCCTCGGGATGCGGCTCATAGGCCTGCCCGACGCCGCCCGGCGGATCGCCGCGCAGCGCCACGATATGGCGCACGCCGGCATCCCAATAGCCACGCACCACCTCGTCCACCTCCGCCTGCGAGGCGGAGACGCAGGTGAGATGGGCGGCGGGCGCCAGACGCGTCTCCTTCACGATGCGCTCGACCGTGGCGTGGGTGCGCTCGCGCGTCGAACCACCCGCGCCATAGGTCACCGACACGAATTTCGGCGCCAGCGGCGCAAGGCGCTGGATCGAGTTCCAGAGTGTCGCTTCCATTTCCGGCGTCTTGGGCGGAAAGAATTCGAACGACACCGAAATCGGCCGCCCGCCGGAACGGCGGCTGCGGCGCTGGTCATCGGACGACATCAGGCGACCTCCTTGCGATTATTATCGGCCACGGCTTCCGCGCGCATGTCGCGGGCGAGCCAGAGCGAAACGGTGAGCCGACCTTCCCCGGAAGGGGCGAGCAGGCGATGGGATGTGAGGGTGAGCCCGGCCTGCGACAGCCAGCTCTCCATGATCTCCGGCGCGAAGCCGAGGCGGCGATGGGCGTGCTGCTCGCGCAGGAATTCGAGGTCGTGCGGGTCGAAATCGACCACCAGCACCCGCCCGCCGGGCTTGAGCACGCGGGCCGCCTCCTTCAGCGCGCGGGGCGCGTCCTCCAGGAAATGCAGCACCTGATGGATCACCACCACGTCGAAAGCGTCGCGCGGCAAGGCGAGGTTATAGATGTCGCCCTGCCGCACCGAGCAGTTACGCACCCCGGCGCGTTCCAGATTGGCGCGTGCGACGCTCAGCATGTCGGAGGACAGGTCGATGCCGAC
This sequence comes from Ancylobacter sp. G4_0304, assembly GCF_047501495.1. Lineage (NCBI taxonomy): Bacteria > Pseudomonadati > Pseudomonadota > Alphaproteobacteria > Hyphomicrobiales > Xanthobacteraceae > Ancylobacter > Ancylobacter sp. G4_0304. The sequence goes on from NZ_JAZDRM010000008.1 coordinate 95,785, forward strand.
GCCGCGCTCGATCTGGCCGGCGAACAGTTCGAGAATCCGCCCGGTGCCGGTGCCGAGGTCGAGCAGGCTGCCGATTGGCGCGGTGGAGAGCGCACTCGCAATGGCCGCCTCCACCTCGTCGTCCGGCGCGTGAAGCCGGCGGATGGCGTCCCATTCATGGGCATGGGCGCGGAAATAGGCTTGGGCCTGCGCGGCGCGGGTGGCGCGCACGGCCTCCAGCCGCTCGCGGTCGCGCAGCAGCACCTCGTCGTCCGGGTCCATCAGGTCGAGCAAGGCGGCGGTCAGCGCGGCACCGGCCGTATCCGTGGCGCGGCGGTAGAACACCCAGCTCGCCTCGCGAAACCGCTCGACAAGCCCGGCCTCCGCCAGCAGCTTGAGATGGCGGGAGATTCGCGGCTGCGACTGGCCCATGATTTCGGTAAGCTCGGAGACGGTGAGCTCGCCTTCGCCCATCAGCGCCAGAAGGCGCAGGCGCGTGTCCTCGCCGGCCGCCTTCAGGCCGTCGAGCAGCAGCGCAAAATGAAGCGGCGAGGCGGGCAAGGAAAACCTCCACGAGATATAAAGATATCTTTATGTCTTAAGCGACCAAAGTGCAAGAGGCGTGGAGAGGGCAAGAGGCTGCAGAGGCAAGAGGCGAGCGACGTGAGTTCCGGCGGCAGTGATAGCGGCGATTTCGGCGTGCGCGCCGGCGAGGTGACGGTAGAACTGCCCGCGCAGCCTGACGCCGGCCTGTATTTCATCGGCCGCCTGCGCACGCCGTGGACGACGCGCGCGCAGTGCCCGAAGAACGGCCGGGACTCCGACGCGGTGTGCACGGTGGAGCTCGACCCGCCGTTCCGCCCCGCGCTGGAAGGGCTGGAAGGCACCACCCATCTGTGGCTGCTTTACTGGATGGACCACGCGCCACGAAACCTGGTGGTGCAGGTGCCCCGACAATATGGCCGGGGTCGCGGGACCTTCGCGCTGCGCAGCCCCGCGCGTCCGAACGCGATCGCCCTGAGCGCGGTGGAAGTGCTCGGCATCGGCGAGGGAACCCTAAGCGTGCGCGGGCTGGACTGCCTCGACGGCACGCCGCTGCTCGACATCAAGCCCTATTTCGCCTCGACGGACTGCTACCCCACCGCCGTGGTCGGCTGGCACCGTTCGAAAACGGAATAAGGGAACCTTTTCTTAGGCATACTCGTTTATGTTGCAGGAATGCAACGACATAGCGTCACGCGCATATCCGAGGTCCGGGCGCCAATTATGGCGCAGTCTTGTCTTGAACCCGCCTTGTTCCTGCGTCATCTCCTGCGTCAATCAATTCCGCACATTCGCATACGGGCAATATGATGGTTCTTCGCCTTGGTTTCGTTCCCGCTGCTGCACTCGTCGTCCTGACGTCGGCCGGTGCCGCCAACGCGCAGTACTACCCGGCCGAGACGGCCGCCGAGCCGACCTATGCCGCGCCGGCGGATGAGGCTCAGGTGCCGGCTGCCTATGATCCTTATGCTTCGACCAGCAAGCCCGGTGCCCCCGCCGGCGCGCAGCCGATGATCATGGCTCCGCCGGCTGGCGCGGCTGCCGGCACTCAGCAGCCGCCCGGCGCCGTGGCCAACGCTCCCTACGCCAATCCGGCGACCCAGCCCGCGGGCTATCCCCCGGGCGCTTATTCCGGCCAGCCGCCGGCGGGCATGGCGTCGCCCTATGGCTCGCAGTCTTACGGTTCGGCCGCCCAGTCGCAGGCCGCTGTCGGCGCCCCGCCCGCTGCAGTCGGCACGCAGCCGCAGAACCTCGACAACAATTACGGCACGAACGGCTCCAGCGTCGCCATGCTGCCGCCGGAAGATCAGCCGGAAACCGGCCCGCGCAAGGCGCTGCCTGCCAACCTGCAGCGTCAGGTGGTGGACTACGTGACCACGCAGCCGCCCGGCACCATCATCATCGATACGCCCAACACCTATCTCTATTACGTGCTGCCCGGCGGCAAAGCCGAGCGCTACGGCATCGGCGTCGGCCGCGAAGGCTTCACCTGGGCCGGCACCGAGAAGATCAGCCGCAAGGCGGAATGGGCCGACTGGCGCCCGCCGGCGGAGATGATCGAGCGCCAGCCCTACCTGCCGCGCTTCATGGCCGGCGGCCCGGGCAACCCGCTCGGCGCGCGCACCATGTATCTGGGCGGCACCATCTATCGCATCCACGGCACCAACCAGCCCTCCACCATCGGTCAGTTCATGTCGTCGGGCTGCATCCGCATGCTGAACGAGGATGTCGAGGCGCTGTACGACAAGGTGAAGGTCGGCACCAAGGTCGTGGTGCTGCCGGGCAACGCGCCGGCCAAGACCGCCGAGGCTTCCGCGGCCGAAGCGGCGCCGGTGCAGCAGGTCAGCGCCCCCGCCGCGGCCGGTGTCGCGGTTCGCTGACGCACGGAACGTCCGGCCCGCGGGCCGGTCATCTTCGAGACTTCCAGCGCCGACCGGATCGCCTCCGGTCGGCGTTGTCGTTTCTGTCGGGCGCTGCGTCAGCGCGCCCCGCGCCAGAGCCGTTGTTCGGGCACGCGCACGGAGATCTCGTCGCCGGCGGTCAACGTTCCCTCCCGCTCGACCCACGCCACCAGCCCCCGCAACCCCTTCGCCGCCTGCACGAAGGCGAGGTCCAGACCCGCGCGCCCGCCGGCATCCGGAGCGCCGTCGGCCACCGCCGCCCCGGCATGGCGACACGGCGCGTTCTCGCCCTCCACCGCCAGAGCCGCACCGCCGGGGAAATGCAGCCGGGTGCCGGGCGGCAGGCGGGTGAAATCCGCGATCCCCTCCACCACCAGATTGGCACCAAGCCATTCCGGCCGGACCTCCTCAAGGCCGAGCCGTTCGGCGATGCGGGCGAGTTCGTCGGACGCCACGAGAGAGACCTGCCGGCAATTGCGGATCGGCGCGCCGCGCGGATACCACGGCACCCGCGAATCGGCCGGGCGGGCATGTCCGGCATGTCGATCTCCCCGCACGCCCTCCAGCGTCACGGCGAGCGCGGGAACATCGCGAGTGACGAAGCCGTCACCGTCGGCGAGCAGCGTACGGGCCAGCCGTGCCTTGAAACGGCTGGCAGGGACCGCCGCGACGCCGAAAAGATCGTCCATTCCCGCCATGTCCACCCTCCAAACGATTAAGAGCCCCCATAGGGGCGGCTGCACGCACGCAGCCACGGCGCAAGTTCATTGCTTGAGCGCGTTTTCTTAACGCGAACCGGAATCCATTTCGCTCGAAAACGCTCTAAGATACCTCATTGCCACCGGCGTATCCCGGAACCTCCCAAAGGGCCGAGCGTTAAGCTGCGCCGGTGTGGCACCAGTCAGATCGAGGTCGACGCCGATGTCCACTCCCAGTTCCATCCCACCGGCCAATCCGCTTGCGGGCCATCTTCATGAGCTGCGCGCCAAATGGGGGTGGTTCGTCGCCCTCGGTATCATCATGGTCATCGCCGGGGCGGTGGCGCTCGGCAGCGCTTACGGGCTGGTCGTCGGCACGCTGGTCTCCGTCTACTACATCGCCGCGATGATGGTGGTCGGCGGCATCGCGCAGATCTTCCATGCCTTCTCGGTGCAGGGCTGGGGCGGCTTTCTGTTCTGGCTGCTCGACGGCATCCTCTATCTCGCCGCCGGGGCCTTCGCCTTCGCCCAGCCCGACCTCGCCGCAACCGTGCTGACGCTGCTGCTCGGCATCGCCCTGATCGTCGGCGGCATCTTCCGCCTGATCGCCGCCTTCAAGCTGCGCCCCGCGCCGGGCTGGGGCTGGATCCTGTTCTCCGCCGTGATCGCCATCATCCTCGGCTTCGACATCACGGCGCAGTGGCCGGTCAATTCGATGTGGATTCTGGGACTTTTCCTCGGGATCAACCTCATTTTCAACGGCATAACCACGTTGATGCTTGGCTTTGGGCTGAGGAAGAAATGAGCGAGGTTGCGTGAGGCAGGCCACCGCCGCGAAAGCGATCGTGCATGACGTTCCGGCCGGCGCGGCCAGTTCCCCGCCCCGGCCGGCGCATCCTTCAGGTGGTGGCTCGGTACCGAGCGGACGTGACCTTCGGCTCGACCTGTTCCGGGGGCTGGCGCTGTGGTTCATCTTCCTGAACCACATCCCCAACAATGTGGTGAACTGGATCACCAACCGGAACTTCGGCTTTTCCGATGCCACCGAAATCTTCGTGTTTATCTCCGGCTACACCGCCGCGATGGTGTATGGCCGGCAGATCGACAGCAATGGCGTGATGGTGACCTCCGCCCGCATCCTGCGCCGGGCGTGGCAGCTCTATGTCGCCTTCATCTTCCTGTTCGTGATCTATCTCGCGGAAATCTCCTACGTGATCGGGTCGTTCTCCAACCCGCTCTATGCCGAGGAGATGGGCGCGCTGCAGTTCCTCTCCGAGCCGGATGTGGCGCTGGTTCAAGCGCTGCTGCTCAAGTTCCGCCCGGCCAATATGGACGTGCTGCCGCTCTATATCGTGCTGCTCGCCAGCTTCCCGCCTGTGCTCTGGGCACTGAAGAAGTGGCCGGACCTGACGCTGGCGGTCTCCTTCGCGTTCTACCTCGTCATCATCACCACCGGCTACAACCTGACGGGCTATCCCGACGACCGGAAATGGTTCTTCAACCCGTTCGCCTGGCAGTTCCTGTTCGTGTTCGGCGGCTGGTGCGGGCTGGGCGGCAGCGACCGGCTCGGCTTCATCGTGCAGTCGCGCGTGGTGCTGATACTGGCGGCGCTCTACCTCGCGGTGTCGCTTCTGGTGGTGGTCAGCTGGTGGTGGCCGCCGCTCGACGGTATCGTGCCACAACCGATCGCCGACATCATCTACCCGATCAGCAAAACCGACCTGTCGCCGCTGCGTCTGCTGCACTTCTTCGCGCTGGCGATCGTTGTGGTAAGATTGATACCAGTAGACCTGCCGGCCCTGCGCTCGAAGCTGCTGCGACCGATGATCTTGTGCGGGCAGAATTCACTTGAGGTGTTCTGCTTCGGAGTCTTCCTTTCTTTTGCCGCACATTTCGTGTTGAACGAGATCGTTGGCACGCTGGCGATGCAACTGTTTCTCAGCGTGGCCGGCATCGTCCTAATGATAGGTCTCTCCGTCCTTCTCTCGTGGTATGGTCGCGTCGAGCGCGAGATTGCCGCGCGTAAATTTGGTTGAGCGGCGCGGTTCATCGTGAAGCGCACGATTTTGGCACTTTTGGTTGCGGCAAGCTTCGGTCTGGCGGGCGCGGATACCGTCTGGGCCGAGGGTGAGCCCGTCTGCGCCGCCCCCTCCCCGCTGACCCGCGCCGGCTTCCCGCTGCCGCTGCTGGCGCGCTCGCTGTCCGACAACACGCCGACCCGGATCATCGTGCTCAACAGCGCGACGCTCTCGAAGAAGTCCACGCCGGCCGCCACACCGCCGGCGGAAAAGGACGGGCTACCGCGCACCTTCACCAGCTTCATCGAGGAAATCCTGCGCAGCCGCTACCCGGACGGCAAGGTCGCGCTGAGCACCATGAACGTGCCACGCGCCACCGCCGAGACCGTGGTCGAGCGCCTGCCCGAGATGCTGGAAAAGGCCAAGCCGTCGCTGGTGATCTGGCAGACCGGGACCTACGACACCATTCTCGGCGCCGACAGCCGGGCCTTCGCCGATGCCGTGGAGCAGGGCGTCAACCTCGCCCATGGCGCGGGGGCCGACGTTATCCTGGTTGGCCCGCAATACAGCCCGCGCACCTCCTTCGCCTTCGACGTGGCGCCCTACAACAACACGCTGCGCTGGATTGCCCGCAACAACGAAGTGCCGTTCTTCGACCGCTACGACATCATGCGTTTCTGGGAACAGGAAGGCATCTTCGACTTCGAAACCACTCCGCCCCCTCCCTCGCTGTTCGAGGACGTCCATCGCTGCATCGGCCGGCTTCTGGTCGGCATGATCACCGATGGCGTCGACGCCCGCACCCTGGGTTCACGCTGACATGCACAAGACGCTTCTCCTCGCCGCCTCTCTTGCCGCATCCCTTGCCGCCTTCGCCTCGCTGGCCGTGCCCGCCACCGCGGCCAGCCTGATGCCGGCCGCGTGTCCCAGCGCCAAGGTGGCGAGCAAGCTCACCGCCCCGCTCGCCCGCCTCGCCGCCCGGCTGCGGGCGGGCGAGCCGGTGACCATCGTCGCCATCGGCTCCTCCTCGACCGCCGGCGCGGGCTCGACGCGGGGCGAGTTCAGCTATCCCAGCCGGCTGCAGGCGGTGCTGAAGGAACGGTTCCCGGACGCGGACATCACCGTGGTCAATCGCGGCATCAACGGCCAGGACGCGCCGGAGATGCTGGCGCGCTTCGAGCGCGACGTCGCCGCCTACCAGCCGAACCTCGTGCTGTGGCAGGCGGGTGTGAACGCCCTGTTCCGCGCCAACGGCATTACCGCCGCCGAGCAGCTTCTGCGCGAGGCGGTGCAGCGCACCCGCGCGATCGGCGCCGACATGCTGATCATCGATCCGCAATATGCCCCGCGCGTCAACGCCGATGCCGACACCGCCGCCATGCTGCGGCTGATGGACAAGGTGGGCGCGGAGGAAGGCGTCGGCGTGTTCCACCGCTACGCACTGATGCGCGACTGGCACGAGACCGCCGGCCTGCCCTACGAGACCTTCCTGTGGAAGGACAGCTTCCATATGAACGACTGGGGCTACAACTGCTTCGCGCGCGATCTCGGCCAGGCGCTGACCGCCAATATCGAGGCGCAGCAGCGCTCGGCGGACGTGACACCGGCCGCCAAGCTCGCCCCTGCGGCGGTGCCGACGCCCGCTTCCGCCGTCACCCCCTGAGAGCGCCCCGCGCTCACTCCTCGCCGCGGTCGGAGAACGCGCCGCCGAAGCGCTTCATCACCGCCTCGCGCGCGGCGATCACGCGCTTCTCGTAATCCTCGGCCATCGGCTCGGTCAGCACGCTTTCCAGCCCGGCGAGCAGCGCCCAGAGCGCGGGGATTTCCGCTTCGTCGTCGATGAAGTCCAGCAGCGCCTCGCCGTCGCCGTCGTCGACGGTGCGCGAGAGGAACTCGAACAGCACCACTGCCACCGACCGGTCGACGACCAGCGTGATTTCGTCGGACAGCTTTTCGGCGCGGGGGCGTTCGGCCATGGTTCGCTCCTCATGAGGCGGGGCGCGGGGCGCCGCCGCCAGCGGCAATCGTTCGCTCCTCTTCCTTAGAGCCCTTCCCGTTCGGAGGGAACATCCGAACGATGGGAATTGCTCCGGCGCGCGGCGTGCCCCACCCGCGCCCGCTTTCCTGAACACGTGAGCTTGCATTCGGCGCGCCGTCATGCTGCTGCTGCCCGATCGACAAGGGAGAGGCCAATGGCGGTGACCGACGATCTGGTGACGGTGCGCGACTATGTGCGCCACGCGGTGAGCCGTTTCAACGCGGCGGACCTCGCCTTCGGCCACGGCACCACCACCGCGCTCGACGAAGCCGCCTTCATGGTGCTGGAGGCGCTGCGCCTTCCGGTCGACGATCTCTCGCCCTGGCTCGACGCGCGGCTGACCCGCGAGGAGCGCGAGCAGATCGCCGCGCTGATCGAGGCGCGCTGCACCACGCGCAAGCCCGCCGCCTATCTGCTGGGCCGTACCTATATTCGCGGCGTGCCGTTCAAGAGCGACGAGCGCGCCATCGTGCCGCGCTCCTTCATCGGCGAATTGCTGGCCGGCGAACTGTTCGGCGGCGAAGGCTTCGCGCTGGTGGAGGACGTGGACTCGGTCGGCCGCGCGCTCGACCTGTGCACCGGCTCCGGCTGCCTTGCCATCCTCGCCGCGATGATCTTCCCCCATGCGCAGGTCGATGCCGTCGACATCTCGCCCAAGGCGCTCTCGCTCGCCCGCGAGAACGTGGCCGAGCACGCGATGGAGGACCGGGTGAGCCTGATCGAGGGCGACCTGTTCGCCCCGCTGCAGGGGCGGCTCTACGACCTGATCATCACCAACCCGCCTTATGTCGACGCAGAGGCGATGGCGGCGCTGCCGCAGGAATATCGCTTTGAGCCGACGCTCGCCTTCGACGGTGGGCCGGACGGGCTCGACATCGTGCGCCGCATCCTCACGGAGGCTCCCGCGCACCTGACCGCGCGCGGCGGCATCATCTGCGAGATCGGCACGGGCAAGGAAATCCTCGAAGCCGAATACCCGCATTTGCCGTTCCTCTGGCTCGACACCGAGGACAGCGAGGGCGAGGTGTTCTGGCTCTCCGGCCGGGATCTCGGCGCCGGCAAGGACCCGCGCGTCATCAGCCGCATGCCGCGCTAGGGTTGAGAAGCGGTCAGACGAAATCGCCTGCCGCGCGGCTCCAGCGTCGGTTGGCGAAATTCGGATTGCGCTGCAAGGCACGGCGCAAAACCCTCCGGCGCTCCTCCCATGTCGGAGCGCCAATCTTGATCAATGCTTCGAGCGGATTGGTGCTATTCAGCGCCGACTGGATCAGCGGCCAGGTCATGCTGCCGCCCCGCCCCTGATGGAGGATGTCGGCGATGACGCAGCACTCCGCCGCCGTCCGCCCGTCAATGCCGACACGATGATCGGCGCGGCGCATGAAGCCGCGATACGTGTCGATCATCTGATCCACCTGCACCGATTGCGCCGCCGGGGTAGTGGCCGTCCAGTGGATGAACTTCGCGGCGGCGACGACCTCGGCATCCTGCACTTCCGCCAGGTTGGGGTTCAGGTAAGCCATTAGCGCGGCTGTGGAGGCGTCGCTTTCCAATGGCCCTGCGCCGTCCGTACCGGTGATGCGCCCCCCGATGACGGCGAGATGCGGAAAATAGAGCGGCGCCTGCGGCAAGGTCAGCATGGTCCGGAAATACTGGACGAAATCGCCGTTCGGCACATGAGCGGCAAACTGACCGAAGCCGAAGGTGAAGGCCGCGCGGTCATAGGTGTTCAGGGTAAGGAAATTGCGCCCCTCGCACATCGCCGTCGGCAGGATGAACTCCGCCCAGAACCCGAACTGGCCGGCGAAGGCCGCGGGGTCATAATCGATCTTCAGAAGCCGACTACCAGCGAAAATGTTGTAGAGGCCGATCCGCCCTTCATAGGGCACGCGACGCCCGACAAAGAAGGGCGGCCCGCCATCGACGCGGCAGGAGAAATCGTTGCCGCTACGGTAAATTGTGAAGAGATAGGCCATGCCCCAATGACCGGAACCAACCGGCCCCCCTGTTGCCAGCTAACGGGCCACAGAGTGAGGACATATAATCCAAATTACAACTAATGATTGCATGAAAAGATTTAATTCAATTCATGATTGCATTCATTTTCTCGAACAACGATCCACCTTTCACCCCCCGCGCTTCATGTGCTCCAGCACCTGCGCGTCCGGCCAGCAATCCAGCGTCAGGCCGTTGGCCTTCTGGTAGGCGCCGAGCGCGGAGCGGGTAAGCATGCCCGCCTTGCCGTCGATCTTGTCGGCATAGAGACCCCGGCGCGCCAGCTCCTTCTGCATGAATTCGAGGTCGCGGGTCTTCACCAGCGAGATGTCCTTCCACCCCTGCGCGAACGGCTTGTCGTCCTCGATGCGGTCGGCGAGATGGCCGACATAGAGCACGTAGAGGTCCGCGAAATTGTAGCTCTTCAGCGCGAAATAATTGGCCGGGGTGAGGAATACCGGCCCATAGGGACCGGCGGGCATGATGATCGACGCCTCGTCCTTCAGGGCGGACGCGGGAATGCGCCGGCCATCGGCCACCTTCACACCGCGCTGGAGCCAGTCGCCGATGGACAACGTGTAGCCGGGCTCGGCCAACGTGCAGTCAAAGCCGGACGGTACCGTGATCTCATAGGCCCAGCGCTTGCCCGCCCGCCAGCCCTTCTCCTTGAGCAGGCTAGCCGTCGCGGCCAGCGCTTCCGGCACGGACGACCAGATGTTCGCGGTGCCGTCGCCGTCGAGGTCGACGCCGTATTTCAGGTAGCCGGTCGGCAAAAACTGGGTGTGGCCCATCGCCCCGGCCCACGAGCTCTTCATCTGCGCGCGGGCGACGTGGCCCTCATCGAGGATCTTGAGGGCGGCGAGGAACTCGCCCTGGAATTCGTCCTTGCGGCGGCCGACATAGGCCTGCGTCGCCAATACGGTGAGCGCGTCGTGGCTCAGCTTGGCGCCGCCATAAGCAGTCTCGCGCGCCCAGATCGCCAGCAGAACCGACCCCGGCACGCCGAAGCGCTTCTCGATGGCGGAAAGCTCGGCACGGTACTGGCTCGCGAGTTTGCGCCCGCGCGCGGCGAGCTGGCCGATGGCCTTGTCGGAAACATAAGCCGCCGGGGTCTGCACGAACTCGGCCTGCCCGTCCGGCTTCCTCGGCTTGCCGGGAATGGCGAGGTCGGGCAGCGAATAGTCGGGCTCCAGCCCTTTCGTCTCGCGCTCGAAGGTGGCGCGGGAAATCCCCATTGCCTGCGCCGCCGGCCATTGCGCGGCGAGCCAGCGGTCGAAGCCGGCATCGGCGAGCGCGGGGCGCGCGGCGAGGAGAAGGCCCAGCAGCAGGGCGGCGGCGACAAGGGGGCGGCGAAGCGCGGGGAACATCATGGCTTGAGATAACCCGTATCGGCCCCCGCTGTGAACCTTGGAGCGCGATCCGACCCGATTGACCCCGTCTGATCGGGCACTCGCCACGCTCTTTCCAAAATGCGGGAACTCTCTTACCCTACCATGGTGCCGGTCTACGGCATGCGACACAGCGGGAACGGCCATGAAAAAGAAGAGCTTGTGGTGCGCGGCGCTTGCCGGCGCGGGCATGATGGCCGCTGTGCAGATTGCCGGCCTGCATAGCGCGGCCGCCCAATCCAAGCCCACCGTCGAAACCGGCATGGAACACTTTCAGGGCCGCTGGGTATGGCAGGGCGCGTTGAAGGACAAGCGCGACCCGAAGAACGTAAGCCGGCTTCAATTCACCGACGCCGATCGCATCGTCTATTGCTACAAGACCTTATGCGTCGAAGTGAACGTGCACCGCGACGCCGGCAGCGGCTTCAGCTTCACCACCAATGGCAAGAACAACTTCGTGATGGTCAGCGACGCCTCGGGCAATCTCAAGGGCCGGTTCTGGGAGGACTTCACCTCGCCGTCGCGTCCGCCGGACGCGGTCGTGACCTTCACCCTGAAGTCCGGCATCTGAGCGGCCGGCCGGCACGTCGCGGACGGTCCGCCCCGCCGTCCGCCCTTCGCCGCACCGGGCCTCAGCGCACCGCGACGATGAACAGGCGCGGGAAGCGCAGCAGCACCTTGCCGTCGACGCGCGCGGGATAGGCCTGCGCGATGCGCGCACCGTAATCGGCGAGAAAGCCCTCACGCTCCTCGGCCGAGAGCGGATCGAGGAAGGTGCGCAGTCCGGTCGACTTGAACCACTCGACGATGGCCGGCGCGCCGTCGAGGGGGTGGTAATAATGCGTGTGCCAGATGTCGAGGTGGCGGCAGAGCGGCTTCAGCCGGTTGTAGTAGTCACCCACGCTCGGCAGTTCCTCGCGCTTGATGTGCCCGATCTTGGCGGCCCAGGGGCCGGCAGCGGCGGCCTCGTTCATCAGCCGGTGCGAGGGCTCCTGCACATTGTCGGGCATCTGCACCGCGAGAGCGCCGCCTTCGGAAAGTCCGGTGAGCAGGCGCTCCAGTATCGCCGGATGATCCGGCAGCCACTGGAACACCGCATTGGCGAACAGCACTTCGGTGCCCTCCGGCGCCTGCCAGCTGGCGATGTCGCCCTGCTCGAAGCGGGCGGCCGGCAGGCGGGCCTGCGCCTTGGCGATCATGTTGGGCGAACTGTCCATGCCGATGAGGTCGGCATCGGGCCAGCGCTCGGCCAGAAGCTCGGTGGAATTGCCGGGCCCGCAGCCGATATCCACCACCCGCCGAGGGTGGCTGAGCGGAATGCGAGCAAGAAGATCGCGCGGTGGGCGGGTCCGCTCGTCCTCGAACTTCAGATAGAGGTTGGGATTCCAGTCTTCATTCGCACTGCGCATGATCTCACCGCCTCGCCTGTTGCGCGCGGAAGATGACGGAGGCCGGGGCAGCTGCCAAGCCGCCGCGCGCGCCAGCCAGGAGAGGATTTATCCTTTGTCCGGGTCCGGGACAGAATAAAAATCCACCTCATAGAGGCGCCGCGCGGCACGCACCCTCCTGTCGGTGCGCAGGGGGCGCACATGGCCGAGCTGCCACGCCAGCCATCCTTCCTCGAAAGAGCCGGCGCAGGCGGCCGCCATGTCGTCGAGGGTGAACGGGCGCACCCCCATGACCCTGACGAGGGCGACCAGTACGCCGTCCTCATCCTCTTCGCCGTCGCGATGCAGAAAGCGGCCGTTCTCGACGATCAGCAGATCCTCGGACGGGTGCAGATCGGGCGACCAGCGGCGCACTTCCAGGGTCTTGCGACCTGCCGCGATCAGGCTTCCGCCCGGGCGGACGATCGACAGCGCCTTGATCATCCGATCCCGCCAGCCCGAGCAGAAAAGCCGGCACGGATCGCTCCGGCCGGCTTGTCCTCAGCGCGTCAGCTTCTTGTGCTTCATCCGGTGCGGGATGATTTCGTCGACGCCGAGGCGGCGCTTCTTGTCTTCCTCGTAGTCGTGGAAGTTGCCCTCGAACCACTCGACATGACCGTCGCCCTCGAAGGCGAGCATGTGGGTGGCGATACGGTCGAGGAAGAAGCGGTCATGCGAGATGATGACCGCGCAGCCGGCGAAGTCTTCCAGCGCCTCTTCCAGCGCGCGCAGCGTCTCGACGTCGAGATCGTTGGTCGGCTCGTCGAGCAGCAGGACATTCGCCCCCTGCTGCAGGATACGGGCGAGGTGCACGCGGTTGCGCTCACCGCCGGAGAGCATGCCGACCTTCTTCTGCTGGTCGCCCCCCTTGAAGTTGAAGGCGCCGCAATAGGCGCGCGAATTGATCTCGCGCTTGCCGAGATAGAGGATCTCGTTGCCGCCGGAGATTTCCTCCCACACGGTCTTCTTGTCGTCCAGCGCGTCGCGGTTCTGGTCGACATAGCCGAGCTGGACGCTGTCGCCGATCTTGATCTCGCCGGCATCCGGGGTTTCCAGGCCGTTGATCATGCGGAACAGCGTGGTCTTGCCCGCGCCGTTCGGGCCGATGACGCCGACGATGCCGCCGGGCGGCAGCTTGAAGGACAGATCCTCGATCAGCAGCTTGTCGCCGAACGACTTGGTGAGGCCGTTGAACTCGATGACGTTGTTGCCGAGGCGCTCGGACACCGGAATGACGATCTGCGCGGTCGTCGGCGCCTTCTCGGAGGCCTTCTTGACCAGTTCGTCATAGCGCTGGATACGCGCCTTGTTCTTGGCCTGGCGCGCCTTGGGCGAGGCCGCGATCCACTCCTGCTCGGAGGCGAGCGCGCGCTGGCGGGCCTCGTCCTCGCGATTCTCCTGCTGCATGCGCTTGGTCTTCTGCGTCAGCCAGGACGAATAGTTGCCTTCATAGGGAATGCCGCGGCCGCGATCGAGTTCGAGGATCCAGCCGGTCACATTGTCGAGGAAGTAGCGATCATGGGTGACGATCAGGATCGCGCCCGGATAGTTGCGCAGATGGCCTTCCAGCCAGTTGGTGGTCTCGGCGTCGAGATGGTTGGTCGGCTCGTCGAGCAGCAGCAATTCGGGCTGCGAGAGCAGCAGCTGGCACAGTGCGACGCGGCGCCGCTCACCGCCCGAGAGCTTGGAGACGTCGGAGCCCTCCTCCGGGCAGCCGAGCGCGTCCATCGCCTGGTCGATCTTGCTGTCGAGATCCCACAGGCCCTGACCTTCGATTTCGTCCTGGAGCGAGGTCATCTCGTCCGCGGTCTCGTCCGAATAGTTCATCGCCAGTTCGTTGTAGCGGTCGAGGATCGCCTTCTGCTTGGCGACGCCGAGCATGACGTTCTCGCGCACCGACAGGGCGGGATCCAGCAGCGGCTCCTGCGGCAGATAACCCACGCGGGCGCCTTCCGCGACCCAGGCCTCGCCGGAGAAGTCCTTGTCGAGGCCGGCCATGATCTTGAGCAGGGTGGACTTGCCCGAGCCGTTGGGCCCGAGAATGCCGATCTTGGCCGTCGGGTAGAAGGAGAGGTGCACGTTGTCGAGCACCTTCTTGCCGCCCGGATAGGCCTTGGACATGCCGTGCATGTGGTAGACGTATTGGTAGGAAGCCATGGCTTGAAATCCTGCGCGGGCCGCGCGTCCTTTGACGGGTCGCAAAGCGGAGAATGGGTTGGGCGCTATGTAACCTCCGCGCCCCGCAGCGGCAAGGCCGCAGCGCCCGGCTTGCGGTCGCCGCTTGTCATAGGTCAAATCGCGTAGGGCAAAATACCTATAACCGAGACGCTCCTTTCTCCTACCGGACGGCCGGCAACATGCTGTCGCAGATCACCTTCGATAAACTTCGCGAACTCTGCCTGGATTTTCCGGTCGCTGCCTGTCTCGTCGACCGCGAAAGGCGGTTCCTCGCCGCCAATCGCGAATTCGCCCAGCTGATCGGCTTCTCCGGCGATCACCTGATCGGCAAACGTGCCTTGGACCTGTGCGGGCCGGAGATCGATGCGCGCATGGCGCACGATTTCGCGGTGTTCGACGCTGGCGGACAGGTTCCTAATCATGAGCTGCACTTTGCCGACAGGGTCCATCTGGTGGCGATACGGGCGATGCGCTCCGCCGCCGGAGCCCACATTGCCGCGCTTTGCGTCGCGCTGACCGACATCACCGAGCGCAAACAGCTCGAATGCCGGCTGGCCACCGCCAACGAACAGCTCCGCGACGCCAATCGTCGGCTCTCCGAAGCTGCGCGCACTGACGCGGTGACCGGGTTGTGGAACCGGCATGCGCTGGAGGAACTGCTGCCGCAGGAGATCGGGCGCAGCCGGCGTGCGGGGGTGCCCCTATCGGTATTGATGGTCGATATCGACCTTTTCAAGCAATACAACGACCATTACGGGCATCTAGCGGGCGACGAGGCGCTGCGCGCGGTGGCGCAGGCCATGCGCGAGGCGCTGCGCCATCCCGGCGACCTTGCCGCCCGCTATGGCGGCGAGGAATTCGTCATCGTGCTGCCCGACACCGATGCCGCCGGCGCGGTTGTGGTCGCGACCAATGTGCGCGCCGCGATCCGCGCGGTGGCCATTCCCCATGCCGGCAGCCCCACTGGAATCGTCACCGCGAGCATCGGCATCGCCAGCGTCGCCGACATATCGCGCTCTGCCGAGATCGCGCAGATCCGCACCCAACTCATAGACGGCGCGGATCAGGCGCTCTATCTGGTCAAGGCGACGACGCGCGACGGCGTCCTGCTGCATGGCGGAGATGCCGAGGCTGGGCCATTCTGAGCGATGTGCGGCGCGCGCGCCCGGGCCGCCTTCAACTTTTTTCGCTGCGGTAAGGGAACGCCGCAGCGGCTGGCACGTTAACCGGCGAACGATAGATCGGGCGACATAAGGCTACTTTGATACCTTTGTCGGTACGATAAGGGCATACAGGGCGCAACAGGCGCCAGCGAGGAAGGTATCGGGACACAGCATGCAGCCAACTCCCCAGAGCGATTGGGCCCTGTTTCTCGATATTGACGGCACGCTCATCGAACATGCCGACCACCCCGAGGGGGTGGCTATTCCCAACACCCTGCCCGGCCTCCTGACCGACCTTCAGCACGCGCTCGGCGGGGCGGTCGCGCTGATTTCCGGGCGCACCATCGACTGGATGGACCATCGCTTCGCCCCGGCACGGCTGGCGGCGTCCGGCCAGCATGGCGCCGAGGTCCGGCTCGCCCCGGACGCGCCTTCCGTCCCGATCCCCACCCCGAAATGGCGCAAGCCGCTGGAGCAGGCGCTGGACCGGGAGTTGGTGGCGTGGCCCGGCGTGTTCGTCGAGCACAAGCCGCTGTCGCTAGCGGTGCACTTCCGCGCCGTGCCGCAATCCGCCGACGAGATCATGCAGCTCGTGACCGATATCGGGTATGGGCTCGACGGCAGCGTCGAGTTCCTCAGGGGCCGCTTCGTCATCGAAGTCCGCCAGGGCGGGCACAACAAGGGCACGGCGCTGGACACGCTGATGAAGACCGCCATCTTCACCGGCCGCCGCCCTGTGTTCCTGGGCGACGACGTGACCGACGAGGACGGCTTCCGCGCTGCCCGCGCCTCGGGCGGCATCGCCGTCGCGGTCGGGCCGCGCGCCACGCAGCAGGCGGATTTCCGCCTCGCCACCCCCAAGGACGTGCGCGAATGGCTCGCCCTTATTCCCCAGTCGCTGGAGGCCGTCACCCCGTGAGCGCCGACCTGAACCTCGCCGCCATCGGCAACGGCACCATCGCCGCGCTGATCGACAAGAACGGGCGACTCGCCTGGTGCTGCTGGCCACGGATCGACGGCGATCCGATCTTCTCCGCGCTTCTGGGCGGGGAGGAAGCCGCCGGGGGCTTCTTCGACGTGACGCTGGACGGCCAGACCAAGGCCACCCGGCGCTACCAGCCCAACACCGCGATCATCGAGACCATTCTGGAGAATGCCGATGGCGCCAAGCTGCGGGTGACTGACTTCGCCCCGCGCTTCAAGCTCTATGACCGCATCTACCGCCCTTCGATGCTGGTGCGCCGCATCGAGCCGCTGGAAGGCACCTGCCGCGTCACCATCCGCCTGCGCCCGCATTTCCAGTGGGGGGCGCAGAGCCCGAAGCCGGTGCGCGGCAGCAACCACATGCGCTTTGCCGGCGAGGACTTTACCGTCCGCGCCACCACGGACCTGCCGATCGTCTACGTGGCGGAGGAACGCCCCTTCGTGCTGAGCAAGGCGGCGACCGTGGTGCTCGGCCCGGACGAACCCTTCGCCTCCTCGATCGCCGATACCGCGCGCAGCTTCGAGGAGAAGACGCGGGACTACTGGTGGGAATGGGTGCGCTATCTTTCCATTCCGTTCGAATGGCAGGAGGCGGTGATCCGCGCCGCCATCTCGCTGAAGCTGTGCGCCTATGAGGAGACCGGCGGCATTGTCGCCGCGCTCACCACCTCGATCCCCGAGGCGCCGCATTCGATCCGCAACTGGGACTACCGCCATTGCT
Source organism: Ancylobacter sp. G4_0304 (assembly GCF_047501495.1). Lineage (NCBI taxonomy): Bacteria > Pseudomonadati > Pseudomonadota > Alphaproteobacteria > Hyphomicrobiales > Xanthobacteraceae > Ancylobacter > Ancylobacter sp. G4_0304. The sequence continues at coordinate 112,815 of NZ_JAZDRM010000008.1, forward strand.
GGCTGCGGGATTCCTACTTCACGGTGCGCGCGCTCAACATGCTGGGCGCCACCCGCACGATGGAGGACTTCATCCGCTACCTGACGACGGTGATCGCCTCCGACCCGTCGGGGCGGCTGGCGCCGGTCTATTCCATCGTGCCCGGCACGCCCCTTGAGGAGCGCTTCGCCGAGGCGCTGCCGGGCTTTCGCGGCATGGGGCCGGTGCGGGTCGGCAACCAGGCGGCAGAGCAGATTCAGAACGACGGCTACGGCCATGTCGTGCTCGCCGCCGCGCAGATGTTCTTCGACCATCGCCTGCCCAATCGCGGCGACGAGGCGCTGTTCCGCCTGCTGGAAGGCGTCGGCGCCCGAGCGGTCGAGTTCGCCTTCGAGCCCGATGCCGGCCTGTGGGAGCTGCGCGGCAAGCGCCGCATCCACACCTTCTCGGCGGTGATGAGCTGGGCGGCCTGCGACCGGCTCAAGCGCATCGCCCGCGTGCTGGAGTTGCCCGAGCGCGCGACCTATTGGGCGGAGGAGGCCCGCAAGATCCGCGAGCGCATCCTCTCCTTCGCCTGGAACGAGAAGATGGGCAGCTTCGTCGACGCCGACAGCGATGGCCAGCTTGACGCCAGCCTGCTGCTGCTGGCCGAACTCGGCTTCGTGCGGCCGGACGACGCCCGCTATGTCGCCACCGTCGAGGCGATCGGGCGCGAGCTCAAGCGCAACGGCTACCTCATGCGCTACGCCGGCGAGGATGATTTCGGCCTACCTGAAACCTCCTTCACCATCTGTTCGTTCTGGTACGCGGGCGCGCTCGACCTGATCGGCCGCCGCGAGGAAGCCCGCGAAATGTTCACCAGCCTTCTGGCGCGGCGCAACGAAGCGGGGCTGCTCTCGGAGGACATCGACAACCAGACCCTGGAGCTGTGGGGCAATATTCCCCAGACCTACTCCATGGTCGGCCTGATCGACACCGCGATGCGCCTGTCGAAGACATGGGAGGAAGCGTTCTGGCGAGGCTCGTAATCGTTTCAAACCGCGTGGCGTCGCCGAAGGAACGCGCGGCCAAGGCCGGCGGACTGGCGGTCGCCCTGCGCGAAGCTCTCAGCAAGCAGGGCGGCCTGTGGTTCGGCTGGAGCGGGGAAACCGAGGTGAACCCGCCCCCGGAGCCAAAAATCTTTCGCTCCGGGCGCGTGACCTACGCGCTCCAGACGCTCGACCCCGAGGATCAGCACGCCCATTACGCCGGCTATGCCAACGGCACGCTGTGGCCGCTGTGCCATTACCGGCTCGGCGCGCTCAGCTACCGGCGCAGCGACTGGGAGGGCTACAGGCGCGTCAACGACACCTTTGCCCGCTCTCTGGTGCCGTTGCTGAAGCCCGACGACGTGGTGTGGGTGCATGATTATCACTTCATCCCGCTGGCGAGCGCCCTGCGCGCGCTCGGCTTCCAGGGGTTGATCGGCTATTTCCACCACATCCCGTGGCCGACGCCGGACGTGTTCCTCACCCTGCCGTCCCACGCCGCGCTGGTGCAGGACCTGTCGCAATATGATCTCGTCGGGCTCCAGACCGAGAACGACGTTCGCGCGCTGCTGACCTATGTCTCGTCGGAAGCCCGGGGCTGGATCGCGCCCGGCGGGGTGGTTGGGCTCAAGGACCGGCGGTTCCGCGTCGCGGCCTATCCGATCGGCATCGACACCGCGGCCTTCGTCAAGGACGCCAAGGCCGCCGTCACCGGCGAGGAGATGGAACGGCTGCACAGCAGCCTCGCCGGCCGCACGCTGGCGGTGGGCGTCGACCGGCTCGACTATTCCAAGGGCCTGCCCAACAAGTTCAACGCCTTCGGCGAGCTGCTGAAAAGCCACCCCGAGCACCGTTCCAAGGTGACGATGATGCAGGTCGCCCCGGTCAGCCGTGGCGAGGTCGCCGAATATCGCGCGCTGCGCCGCGAGCTGGAGGAGCTGGCGGGCGCGATCAACGGTGAATATGCCGAGTTCGACTGGGTGCCGCTGCGCTACCTCAACCGGCCGCTGGCCCGCGCCACGCTGGCGGCGATCTACCGCTCCGCCCGAATCGGGCTGGTAACGCCGTTGCGCGACGGCATGAACCTCGTCGCCAAGGAATATGTCGCCGCCCAGGACCCGAAGGACCCCGGCGTGCTGGTGCTCTCGCGCTTCGCGGGCGCGGCCAACGAGCTGTCCGGGGCGCTGATGGTGAACCCCTACGACATCGAAGGCATGGCCGACATGCTCGACCTCGCCCTCGCCATGCCGCTGGAGGAGCGCCGCGAACGCTGGCAGGCGAACATGGCGGTGGTCGAAAGCAACACCATCCATAAATGGTGCGACACCTTCCTCGACGACCTCTCCCACACGGTTGACCGGCTCGGCGACCTCCCCGAACATTCACGGGCGGCCGCACGCCTGTAAGCCGCGTCTCTCGGAAACAGGATGACTATATGTGGCGTTCCCCGCCGGCACCGGAGAACGAAGCCGCACGGGTGGCCGCGCTGCAGGCCTGCGGCATCATGGATACGCCGGCCGAGGAGCGCTTCGACCGGCTCACCCGGCTGGCCCAGCGCCTCTACAGCGCAGACGTCGCCTTCATCGGATTCGTCGACGAGCACTATCAATGGATGAAGTCGGTCACGAGCGCCGACATCGCGTCCTCCATCGAACGCCGCAAATCGGTTTGCCAGCACGTCGTCTCCAGCGGCGAGCCGCTTGTGGTCCGCGACTTCCGGACCGACAGCGCCTTTGACGGCCATCCCACGGTTCCGCTGCTGCCGCTGCGCTTTTACGCCGGCGTACCCATTCGGCTGGCGCCCGACCTCGTGGTCGGCTCGCTCTGCGTGCTGCGCCGGGAGGCAGCGGCCCACGGCGAGGCGATCGACATCTCCGGCCTTGAGGACATCGCCGCCATCGTGGTCGACGAGATCGAATTGCGGCAGCGAAACGAGGAGCTGACGCGGCTGACCCGCGTCGACGCCTTGACCGGGCTCGCCAACAGGCGCGGCTTCGATGAGGCGATCGCGCGCGCGGTGACGCGCTGCCTGCGCACCGGCGAACCTCTGTCGCTCGCCATCATCGACATCGATCACTTCAAGGCAATCAACGACACGCTCGGCCACCCCGCTGGCGACGCGGCGCTGCGTCAGCTCGCCGCCGTGTTGTCCGGGGTCTTCCGGCGGACGGACGACGTGATCGCGCGCTACGGTGGCGAGGAATTCGCCGTGCTGTTTCCAGGCAGCCCGGTGGACGCCGCGCTGCAGGCTGGGGAGAGGCTGCGCGAGGCGCTGAGGGCGGCGGCCATTCCCCATCCCACGCGTGGGCTGACGACGGTCAGCGTCGGGATCGCGACCCATGGCGGCCCCGACCTCACCGCCGACGCGCTGGTCGCCGAGGCCGACGCCGCGCTTTACGCCGCCAAGCGGCAGGGTCGCGACCGGGTGATGAACCACCTCGGTCTCGCCTGATCCTCGGCGGGCGCGTTACGCCCCGATATCGTCGCCCGAATTCGGCAGCCAGCGCACCGACATGGCGAAGCTGCGCTGCGCACCCGGCTCGATGGAGACGAGACCCGGCTTGGCGGCGAAGTCGGCGTCCGCGCCTTCCGGCGTCGCATAGCCCTGCCATGGCTCGATGCACAGGAAGGGCGCGCCCGGCTTCGACCAGAGGCCGAGATGCGGCATATCCGGGAACGCCACCTCGATCCCGGGCTGGTCCGGCACGCCGAAGCGGATATGGCGCGAGCGCAGATGGGTGAAGATCAGCGCATCACGCTCGAACATCGCGTCGTCCGGCGCCACCAGCGCGTCCACCGCCGGGTTGGGCTCGGTGGCGGCCGAAAGCAGACCGGCGATCGGGCGATGGATCGGCTCGACCTCGGCCTTCTCGAACACGAGGCGATGATCGGCCCGCGTGCCGCCATAGGGCAGCGGCCACAGGAAGGCGGGATGGAAGCCGAAGCTCGCCGGCAGCGGCGTCGCGCCGGGATTGGTCACCGTCGCGGAGATGGTCAGCGTCGCCTCCTCCAGCGTGTAGGCGACGCGCAGGGAGAAGGCGAAGGGATATTGCCTCAGCGTCTCCTCGTCCGAGTCCAGCCCGAATACTGCGCGCGACGGCGAGGCCTCCAGCGTCGCGAAGCCGCGCCGGCGGGCAAAGCCGTGCTGGAGCATGGGGTAGCTCTGGCCCTCATGGACCAGCGCGTCGCCCGGCAGTCGGCCGACGATGGGAAACAGCAGCGGCGCACGGCCCGTCCAGAACGCCGGATCGCCGTTCCACAGGAGGTCGCGCCCCTCCTTGTCGCGCAGCCGCGACAATTCCGCGCCGAGCGGGCTCACCTCGGCGCTCAACAGGCTCGACACCAGCTTCACCGGCAATTCCGACATGCGTTTCCCCGTCTCGACATCGCCACGTATCGTGTCTAACCGAACCGTTGTGATAGCACTCATTTGCGCTGTTCCGCCGATTCCCGTCCACACCATCCGGTTTTATCATGGCCCAGACTCTCGGCCCTGTCGCCGCGCTGCTGCTCGGCGTGTTCTTCCTGGTCACGGGAAGCGGCCTTCAGAACACGCTGCTCCCTTTGCGGGGCGCCTTCGAGGGCTTCAGCGCGGTCCAGCTCGGCCTGCTCGGTTCGAGCTATTATCTGGGTTTCGTGACCGGCTGCCTGCTGGTGCCGCATCTGGTGCGCCGTTCCGGCCATATCCGCGCCTTCGCCGCGCTCACCGCCGGCGTGGTGGCCTCGATGATGGCGCATCCGCTGTTCATCGACCCGTTCGTCTGGTTCGGGCTGCGCGCCATCACCGGCTTCTGCTTCGCCGGGCTCTATCTCGTCATCGAAAGCTGGCTGAACGACCGCGCCACCAACCAGACGCGCGGCTTCGTGATGAGCGCGTATGTCATCGTCGACTATGCCGCGCTCACCGCCGGCCAGATGATGATCACGCTCTATCCGGTGCGCGGCTTCGAGCTGTTCGCCTTCGCCACCATCCTGTTCGCGCTCGCCACCCTGCCGGTGGCGATGACCAGCGCCGGCCAGCCGGCCCCGATCGAGACCGCCCGCATCCGCATCTGGCACCTGTTCAAGGCCGCGCCGGTCGCGGTGGTGGGCTGCTTTGTCATCGGGCTGACCAATGGCTCGCTATGGTCGCTCGGGCCGATCTTCGGCATCGGGCGCGGACTCACCGCCGACGGGGCGGCAACCTTCATGTCGGCCGCCGTCGTGGCCGGCGCGATCGCGCAATGGCCCATCGGCTATATTTCCGACCGCATGGACCGCCGTCGCATCCTCGCGGCGCTGATGGTCGGCGCGCTGTTGGCCGGCCTCGCGCTCGGCGTGTTCCAGTTCGGGCTGCTCGGCCTGTGCATCCTCGCGCTGTTCTACGGTGCGCTGTCGCTGCCGGCCTATTCGCTCGCCGCCGCCCATGCCTATGACCGCACCGCGCCGGCGGAGGCCGTGGAAACCGCTGCCGGCCTGCTGTTGGCCTATGGCATCGGCTCGGTGGCGGGCCCGTCGGTCGCCTCATTCGGCATGATGCATTACGGGCCCGGCGCGCTGTTCCTGTTCACCGCCGCCTCCCACACCCTGCTGCTGCTATTCGTGGTGTGGCGCATGACCTGCCGCGAGAAGACCCCGCCGCACCTCGCCGAGAAGGTCGGCGAGACCGCCGCCTCGGCCGCCACCGGCACGGTGCCGATGCCTGAGCCTGATGTGGAGCCCGTGGCCGCGCCGCGCATGGCGGCCTCCACCGCCAGCGCCTCGCGCCCCGCCACCCATATGGCGCCGCCCGCGAACCCGGCGGCGGACGCGCCGTTCCCCACCGAACAGGACGGCCGCTCCGACGGCGCCTGACGCCGGAACCAACCGCCACGCGTCGACGTTCTCCGGTATGGGAGTGGGAGGACGCGCATGCTCAAATATGCGGTGGGGTTTCTGGTTCTGTCGCTGCTGGCCGGCGCGCTGGGTTTGACCGGCGTCTCGACGCTGGCGCGCCGGATCGCTTTCGCGCTGTTCGCCTTGTTTTTCCTCGGTTTTCTCGCGCTCATCGGCCTGGCCCTCGTGGTCGACGATGCCATGCGCCTCCCCTGAAGCGCGGTTTGATCCCGATCAAGGCGCGAGCGCCACGTGGTCTTAAGGTTCCTCGATACCAAAGGAGGAACCCATGCCCACCGAGACCCTCATCTTCCTTGCCGTCACGCTCATTGCCTTCGGCGGCTTCGCCGGGACGCTGGCCTATGTCGACGTCAGCACCAAGAAGGTGCGCCGCACCAACCACCCGCTCCCGGGGGAGTGAGCCCAAGACCGCCGCACCCCGCCCTTCCGACCTGGGGCGGAATCCATCGCACAAGGGCACTGGCGGGACCGGTGCCTCTCGTCTATATTCCTTGCGCCGGTGGCTCTTGCGCCTCCGGCCGTAAGCGTCCGACGTCAGGCAACGCATCCAACCCGGTCACGGCCGGCGGATGCTGTGCCATCCGGAACGCCGAGACCATCCAATGAGGATGGCCATGCCCTCTCCTTCATCGACCTCCTACAAGCTGCCCGCTCGTTATGCCGGCTTGCTCATGCCCCTTGTGCTGTCTGTGCTGATGACGTTCGTCGTCTCGGCGATCGCGACCCTGCGCAGTCTCGGGGCCGGCGCGGACTTCCTCGCGACGTGGCCGACGGCCTGGGCGCTATCGTGGCTCGTCGCCTTTCCCACGCTTCTGGCGGTGTTGCCGCTGGTGCGCCGCATCGTCGGGCTGCTGGTTGAAGCGCCGCCACGCTGACGCCCCAGCACCGGCAAAAGAGAAGGCGGCCATCGGCCGCCTTTTCCGTTCAATGCCGTCAGCGGCCAGCATCAGGCCGCGCGTCGCTCGTGACGGCCTTCGCGGATTTCCTCGATGATCTTGGCGCTGAAGGCGTCGAGATCGCCGGGATTGCGCGAGGTGATCAGCCCCTTGTCGGTCACGACCGGGGCATCTTCCCAGTGCGCGCCGGCATTGATGATGTCGGTGCGGATCGAGGCGTAGGACGTCATCCTGCGACCTTTGGCGAGGCCGGCCTCCACCAGCAGCCACGGCGCGTGGCAGACGGCGGCCACGGTCTTGCCGGCGTTGAAGAACGCCTTGATCAGCGCGATCGCCTCCGGCTCGACACGCAGCAGGTCGGGATTGATCTGCCCGCCGGGCAGTACGATGGCGTCATAATCGCTTTCGCGCGCCTCGCTCAGGGCCTTGTCGACCCGTACCGGGCGCCCCCAGTCCTTCTCATCCCAGCCCTTGATCTCTCCCGTCTCAGGCGAAACCACGTCAACCTGCGCGCCCGCCGCGCGGAGCTTGTCGCGCGGCACCTCAAGCTCGGACTGCTCGAAGCCGTTGGTTGCCAGAATAAGAATGCGCTTGCCGTCCAGAGGACCCGACATGATCGTTCTCCATGGTTGTTAGGCTCCAAGGACAATGATGCTTCAGCGCTCTTGTTCCAAAATGAGTCGCCCGTCGAAATGAAAACGGCGGGCCTGGAGGCCCGCCGTAGAATAATGCCGACGATGAGGTAATAAACGGCTCAGTTGTCGAGGAAGCTGCGCAGCTTGCGGCTGCGGGAGGGGTGCTTCAGCTTCCTCAGCGCCTTCGCCTCGATCTGGCGGATACGCTCGCGCGTCACCGAGAACTGCTGACCGACTTCTTCCAGCGTGTGGTCGGTGTTCATGCCGATGCCGAAGCGCATGCGCAGCACGCGCTCCTCGCGCGGGGTGAGCGAGGCGAGCACGCGCGTCGTGGTCTCGCGCAGGTTCGACTGGATCGCCGCGTCGATCGGCAGGATCGCGTTCTTGTCCTCGATGAAGTCGCCGAGGTGGCTGTCTTCCTCATCGCCGATCGGGGTTTCGAGCGAAATCGGCTCCTTGGCGATCTTCAGGACCTTGCGGACCTTCTCCAGCGGCATGCCGAGCTTCTCGGCCAGCTCCTCCGGGGTCGGCTCGCGGCCGATCTCGTGCAGCATCTGGCGCGAGGTGCGCACGATCTTGTTGATCGTCTCGATCATGTGCACCGGAATGCGGATGGTGCGGGCCTGGTCGGCGATCGAGCGGGTGATGGCCTGACGGATCCACCACGTCGCATAGGTCGAGAACTTGTAGCCGCGGCGGTACTCGAACTTGTCGACCGCCTTCATCAGGCCGATGTTCCCCTCCTGAATGAGGTCGAGGAACTGCAGGCCGCGATTGGTGTACTTCTTGGCAATGGAGATGACGAGGCGCAGGTTCGCCTCCACCATTTCCTTCTTGGCCTGGCGGGCTTCCTTCTCGCCCTTCTGCACCATCTGCACGATCTTGCGGAATTCCTGGATTTCCAGGCCGGTCTCGGTCGCAAGCGTGTGGATGTGCGAGCGCAGGTCGCGGATGCCGTCGAGTTCCTGCCCGACGAAGCCCTTCCAGCCGCGCGAGGTCAGGTTCTTCACCCGGTTGATCCACTTGGGATCAAGCTCGGAGCCCTGATATTGCCTGAGGAAGTCCTCGCGCGAGACACCGAAGCTCTCGGCAAGGCGCATCAGGCGGCCTTCGAGCGACACGAGGCGCTTATTGATATCGTAGAGCTGCTCGACGAGGTTGTCGATGCGCGCCTGATTGAGCGACAGCGACTTCACATCGACGATCAGATCGTCCTTGAGCTTCTTGTACTTGCGGTCCTGCGACGGCGTGAGCGTCTCGTTCTTGAGCTTGGACTCGACGTTCTGGTCCTGCAGCCGGCGCAGCTTCTTGTAGGCGTCGGCGATGCGGTCGAAGGTTTCCAGCACCTTCGGCTTGATCTCGGCTTCCATCGCGGCGAGCGACAGAGAGTTCTCCATGTCGTCATCATCGTCGGCGGCGATGGTCTCGCCGAGCGTGGGCTCACGCTCCTCTTCGGCTTCCGGCGCCAGCGAGCCGCCTTCCACGATCGGGCCGTTCTTCGCCTCGGGGCCGGCATAAGTGGCTTCGAGATCGATGATGTCGCGCAGCAGGACCTTGCCCTCGACCAGCTCGTCGCGCCAGATGATGATGGCCTGGAAGGTCAGCGGGCTTTCGCACAGGCCGGCGATCATCGCCTCGCGGCCGGCCTCGATGCGCTTGGCGATGGCGATTTCGCCCTCGCGGGACAGCAGCTCGACCGAGCCCATCTCGCGCAGATACATGCGCACCGGATCGTCGGTGCGCTCGCCGGGCTCGGACTTGGTTTCGGAACGGATGACCGCGCGCGGCGCCGATTCGGCCAGCTCGCCGCCGGACTCTTCCTCGTCGTCGCCCGCCTCGCCGGCCGCGCTCTCTTCCTGCTCGCCCTCGGCCTCCTCGGCCTCGACGACATTGATGCCCATCTCGTTGAGCATCGCGTAGATGTCCTCGATCTGATCCGAGGTGTTCTGGTCGGAAGGGAGAACCTCGTTCAGCTCGTCATAAGTCACGTAGCCGCGCTTCTTGGCGAGCTTGATCATCTTTCGGACGGCGGCGTCCGAAAGGTCGAGCAACGGGCTGTCGGGGGCGTCGCCATCCTTCTCGGGGGCTTCCGTCGCTTCCGCTGCCTGCTTCGCCATGCGTGTGCTCCTCAACCACCGAAGGCCATCGCCCCCGGTTTCCAACGGCAGCCGTCGTCACGGCGCCGCCTGATCGACCCAGTACCCTCGGTCGCGCGAACCCGGCAAGAACCGTGCCCGCAGCCCACCGGGCCACCCAGAATTCGGCCCCTCACCTAAGGCGAAGAACCGACGCAAACAGGGCCACACGCACCACGGCGCATTCGACGCACGCGGGCGGGCGACCCAAGGGCTGCTACATCTGCCGCACCGGACGACCCGATGCAGCGCCGAACCCCTCTACCAAAGCTTCGGTTCCGTCAAGTGCCGCGAGCTGTCTTTGTACGTCCAGAAAGCGCGCCCAATTGAGATCGGTGGGTTCATCGGCAAGCCGTCTCTCAGCCTCCCGCAGGTCCTTAGATAGAGCGTGACCACGCCGGTGCAAGACCAGACGCTGGTGCCACCAGAGTTCGACATCGCTGCGGGCGGCATCGGCGAAGGCCGGCCAGTCGTGGCGCGCGACCGCCAGTGCCGAGAGCCGCGCCGCCAGCGGGCCGAAGCCAGCGGAGGCAATCCGCCGCGCCAGCCGCTCCGCGTCCTCGGTGTCGCCCTCCATATGGGCATCGAGCAGCACGCGGCGCAGCTCGGCGGTCTCCTTGTTGAGGAAGGCAAGCTCCGCCAGTTCCTCCGCCGCGCTGTCGAGCAGCCACGGGTGGTTCATCACCGCGAACAGCAGCAGCGCCTCGTTGCGCGGAATTTCCGCCGCCGCGCCGCGCAGCAGGGCCGAGCGGCGCATGCCCTCCCCCGCCACGCCGATCGGCTCGCGTGCCGCAAAATCACGCCCACCGAAGCGGCCGGGCCGCGAGCCGCCGCGAAAATTCCCCGGGCGGGCGCCATTTGCCCGCGCGCCCGGTCCGCGCTCACGCCAGCCATCGCTGCCCTGCGCCGGAGCGAACAGGCGGCGGAAGCGTTCCATCAGGTCGGCGCGGTAATGCTTGCGCACCGTCTCGTCACCGATCAGCCGCACGATCTCGCCGATCCGCGCCTCAAGCGCCGCGCGGCGCTCGGGCGTATCGGTGCTCGCGCTTTCAAGCTCGCGGCTCCACAGCACCTCGGCGAGCGGGCGGGCGTCGCGCAGCACGGCGTCGAGCGCCTCCCGGCCGCCGGCGCGGATCAGGTCGTCCGGGTCCTGCCCGTCGGGCAGCAGGCCGAAGGACAGGCTCATGCCCGGCTTGAGATGGGGCAAGGCAAGGTCCATCGCCCGCCATGCGGCGCGCCGTCCGGCCTTGTCGCCGTCGAACAGCAGCAGCGGCTCGGGCGCCATCTTCCACAGCAAAGCGAGCTGCTCCTCGGTCAGCGCGGTGCCGAGCGGCGCGACGGCGCCGGCAAAGCCCGCTTCGACCAGCGCGATCACGTCGACATAACCTTCCGCCACGATGATCGGCGCGCCCTTGTGGGCGGCCGCGCGGGCGTTGAAGCCGTTATAGAGCAGCGAGCCCTTGTGAAAGAGCGGGGTCTCCGGCGAGTTCAGGTATTTGGCCGAGACTTCCTTATCCAGCGCCCGCCCGCCAAAGGCGACGACGCGCCCGCGCAGGTCGTGGATCGGGAACATCACGCGATCGCGGAAACGGTCATAGGGGACCGGGATATCCTCGGCCGCCACCAGCAGGCCGGCTTCCACCATGTCCTCGACCGGCACGCCCTTCGCTCCCAGCGCCTCCTTGAGGGCATAGCGCTCGGCGGGAGCGTAGCCGAGCCGGAAGCGCGCCTGCGTCGGGGCGCCGAGGCCGCGATCGTTGAGATAGCCGCGCCCGCGCGCCCCGGCGCGGCCCTGCAGCGTCGCCTCGAAGAACTGGGCGGCGAGTTCCATCACCTCGTGCAGCGTCTTGCGGCGATTCTCGCGGACCTCTTCCTCGCGAGACTGCACCGGCATCGGCACGCCCGCCATATTGGCGAGCCGCTCCACCGCCTCGGGGAACGGCAGGCCTTCGGTCTCCATCAGGAAGTCGAACTGATCGCCATGCTTGCCGGACGAGAAGCAGTGATAGAAGCCCTTCTGGTCGTTCACATAGAAGGACGGCGTCTTCTCGGCGTTGAAGGGCGACAGCCCGCGCCACTCCCGGCCCTGCTTCTTGAGCTGCACGCGCTTTCCCACCACCTCCGACAGCGGGAGGCGGGTGCGTATCTCGTCGAGGAACGAGGGCGGAAAGCGCATGGCGGGAGCGATTCTCCTCTCACATCTTGCCGGATTTTAGCAGGCAAGAGCCGGGCCGGTCCGGCATATCGCGCCATCCCCGCCAGCACTGAAGTGGCGTCGCAGCGCCCCGCCCGCAATCCCCGTTATCCACCGGCATGTCGCGACCGCGATATTCAACTTATTGGTTGACAGTTTCGGCGCATACGCAGATATTCAACCACATGGTTGAACAAACGCACGCCTCACCCCTCGATCTCGTCTTCCACGCCCTCGCCGATCCGACGCGGCGGGAGATGCTCCGGCGCCTGTCCTCCGGCGAGCGCACGGTGGGCGAGTTGGCCGAGCCCTTCGCCATGTCGCTCGCCGGCGCCTCCAAGCATATCCGCACGCTGGAGATGGCGGGGCTGGTGCGGCGCGAGGTGAAGGGCCGCCAGCATCTGTGCCGGCTCGACGCCGCGCGGCTCGGCGAGGCGAGCCAATGGCTGCGCTTCTACGAACGCTTCTGGACCGAACGCCTCGACGCCCTCGACGCGCTGCTGCGCGAGGACGACAGCAAGGGAGATACGCCATGACCGCGCCCATCGAGACCGCGCCCGCCGAATTCGATCTCGGCTATGCCACGCAGGACGCCATCGACACGCTGCGCTTCGAGCGCCTGCTGCCCGGCCCGGTGGAACGTGTCTGGGCCTATCTCACCGAACCGGACAAGCGCCGCCTCTGGCTCGCCGCCGGGCCGATGGAACTGACGGCGGGCGGCAAGGTCGACCTCGTGTTCCGCAATGGCGAACTCAATGCCGGCCAGCCGACGCCGGAGCGCTTCACCAAATTCGCGGGCGAGATTCACAATGAAGGCGTGGTGCTGGCCTGCGAGCCGAACCGGCTGCTGCGCTTCACCTGGGAAGCGGGAACGCCGACGGAATCGGAAGTCACCTTCGAACTCGCACCGCGCGGCGCGAAGGTATACCTCACCGTCACCCACCGCCGGCTGGTCGCGCGCGGCACGCGGCTTAGCGTGGCGGGGGGCTGGCACGCCCATCTCACCTTGCTCGCCGAGGCGCTGGAGGGGCGGGAGCGCAGCGCGCTGTGGCCGCTTTTCGCGCACTATCGCGAGGCCTATGAGGCGCGGCTGCCGGAGTGAGCGCTCACGCGCCGATAAAGGCCCGGTACAGCGCCGCCGCGAGAATGCCCAGCGCCATCGCGACCAGCCCCCGGCGCACCACCGCCATGGCCAGCAAGGTGACGCCGACCGCGACGAAGGCGGCGGCGCCACCGCGCACCGTCGCCGGCACCACCAGCGCCACCAGCACCGAGCCGGCGAGATAGCGCAGGAATGCTTCGAGCCGCGGCGACATCGGCATGAAGCCGACCAGCCAGATGCCGCCGGCACGGGTGGCATAAGTTACCAGCGCCATCGCGAAGATCACCAGCAGCGCGTCCGCGGAACTCATGGGCTCCGTCCATACTGGATCAGCCCGGCGACGCCGCCGGCAAGCCCCCCGACCAGCACATGCCAGTTCGCCGGCAGCCACCACACCGCCGCCAGCGAGGCCAGCCCGGCGACCAGCCACGGCAGATCGTCGATCTTCTTGCGGCGCAGCCCGAACAGCGTGGTGGCGAAGAACACCACCATGACCAGATCGAGCCCGTAGCGCTGGAGGTCGGCCAGGGTGAAATCGCCGACCGCGGCGCCGATCACGGTCGCGGTCAGCCACACCACCCACATCGCGGCGCCGCCGCCGACCATGTAGCCGAGATCGCGCTCGCCGCGCGCCTCGGCGGAAATCAGCGCCGCCCAGTTGAGATCGCTCAGCAGCGTCATCGACAGATAGCGCTTCCACGTCGACAGGCCGCGCGTCAGCGGCCGGATGGAGGCACCGAGCAGGAGATGGCGGGAATTGACCGCGAAGGTGGCGAGCAGGATCGTCACCCACGGCACCGGCGACTGCCAGAGATCCAGCACCGCGAATTGCGAGGCGCCCGCGAAGACGAGCGCGCTCATCAGCGCCGCGACCCAGCCCTCCAGCCCGGCCGCATGCGCCGCGACACCGAACGCCGCGCCGAACACGAAGACCGGGATGAACACCGGCACCATGGCGCGCGCGCCCCGCCAGGCGCCGGCAAGCGTCAGCGTGGCAGGCCCGCGCGCGGAGGGAGGCGTGTCCATGGGAAGGGAGCGGTTCAGCCGGCAGTGAGCAGGGTCTTTACCGAGCCGCTGGCCTTGCCGAAGTCCATCACGCCGGTATAGCGCTCCTTCAGCGCCGCCATGGTGCGGCCCATGTCCTTCAGCCCGTGCGCGTCGATTTCGGCGATCACGGCGGCGATGGCCGCCTGCGATTCGGCTTCCGTCATCTGCTTGGGCAGGAAGACCTGGATGACCGAGATTTCCTCGCGCTCCTGGGTAGCGAGGTCGGTGCGCCCGGCCTCGTCATAAACCTTGGCCGATTCCTCGCGCTGCTTGATCATCTTGGTCAGCAGGCCCAGCAGTTCGTCGTCGGAGAGCGGATCGCGGCCATGGCCACGCGCCTCGATGTCGCGATCCTTGATCGCGGCGTTCACCAGACGCAGCGTGCCGAGGCGGCGCTTGTCCTGCGTCTTCATCGCATCCTTGAGAGAAGTATTGATCGCGTCCCGCAGCACGTCGGCCTCTTTCGCATGATCTCGCGGCGTTTTCGCGTCGCGGAACGTCTCTGTTCCGCGCGTCGTCCCACCGCTGGTAAGCCACTGGTTTTCCGCCCCGCACCCCTTGCGGCGGGTCGCCGCTCCGCCCCGTCCGGCCGCGCGCGGCGCGCAGCTATACGGTTCACGAGGCGCAGATACCCGGTCTTCGGACTGGCATCCGGCGCGGCAACCGACTAATTAGGCCACACAGACGCAAGGAACAAGACCATGAGCGGCAGCGCCAACGACAATGTGTGGGCCGAACCCCTTCCCACGGCCCTTCTCGTGCTCTCGGACGGCACGGTGCTTGAAGGTTTCGGCCTCGGCGCCACGGGCGAGGCGGTCGGCGAGGTGTGCTTCAACACCGCGATGACCGGCTATCAGGAAGTGCTGACCGATCCGTCCTATGCCGGGCAGATCATCACCTTCACCTTTCCCCATATCGGCAATGTCGGCACCAATGAGGAGGACGTCGAGACCGTTTCGATGGCCGGCGCCTCCGGCGTGCGCGGCGTGGTGCTGCATTCGGCGATCACCGATCCGTCGAACTACCGTGCCACCCGCCATTTCGACCAGTGGCTGAAGGCACGCGGCATCATCGCCATTTCCGGCATCGACACCCGCGCGCTGACCGCGCTGATCCGTGACGGCGGCATGCCGAACGCCGTGATCGCGCATTCACCGGATGGCGTGTTCGACCTGCCGGCGCTCAAGAAGCAGGCGGCGGAATGGCCCGGCCTCGTCGGCATGGACCTCGTGCCCATGGTCACCAGCGCCCAGCGCTTCACCTGGGACGAGACCCCCTGGCAGTGGCCGGAAGGCTATGGCCGGCAGGAGGCGCCCGCCTATAACGTCGTCGCGGTGGATTACGGCATCAAGCGCAACATCCTGCGCCTGCTCGCCCGTGCCGGCTGCAAGGTGACGGTGGTGCCTGCCACCACCTCGTCCGACGAGATTCTGGCGCTCAAGCCTGACGGCGTGTTCCTCTCCAACGGCCCGGGCGACCCGGCCGCGACCGGGGAATATGCCGTGCCGGTGATCCGCGACATCATCGAGGCCGGCGTGCCGACCTTCGGCATCTGCCTCGGCCACCAGATGATCGGCCTCGCGGTCGGCGGGCGCACCATGAAGATGCACCAGGGCCACCACGGCGCGAATCACCCGGTGAAGGACATGACGACGGGCAAGGTCGAGATCACCTCGATGAACCACGGCTTCGCGGTCGACCGCGACAGCCTGCCGGCGACCGCCACCGAAACCCATGTCTCGCTGTTCGATGGCTCCAATGCCGGCATCGCGCTCTCCGACAAGCCGGTGTTCTCGGTGCAGTACCACCCCGAGGCGAGCCCCGGCCCGCAGGACAGCCATTACCTCTTCGACCGCTTCGTCGAGATGATCGCCAAGAACAAGGCCGCTTGAACAAGGCAGGCTGAGGCCACCTTCACCGATGCAGCGCCGGGCGGATACCCCCGTCCGGCCTATCGGGAAACCGGCCAAACTACCTCGCCATCCTCCTTGGTGAAACTGTCCGGCACCTGCTCCAGAAGATCGAACACACGTTCGGAGGGGCGCGCCAGCGCGGTTCCCCGGGGTGTGACCACGATCGGCCGATTTACGAGGATCGGATGTTCGATCATCGCCGCGAGCAGATGGTCATCGGTGACATCCGCCTCGAGCAGGCCCAGAGCCTGCGCGGGCGTACCGGCAATGCGCAGAACATCGCGCGGTCTCGCTTTCATCGCCGCGAGCAGCGCCGCAAGCTGCGCCCGCGTCCATCCTTCCTTCAGATACTCGACCACAACCGGCTCGTAGCCGGCCGCGCGGATCATCGCGAGCGTGTTGCGCGAGGTGCCGCAAGCGGGATTGTGATAGATCGTGACGGGAAACGGGGGGCTCACGTGGCGCGCTCCTTTCGCAGCAGCCAGGAAAACAGCAGCAGCGCCACGCCGGCACCGGCGAGTTGCGCCGCGATAAAACCCGGCACTGACGCCGGGGCGATACCGGCGAAGCTGTCACTGAGCGCACGGGCCAGCGTCACCGCCGGATTGGCGAAAGATGTCGAGGCGGTGAACCAGTAGGCCGAGGCGATATAGAGCCCGATGAGTTGCGGCGCGTTCGTCAGCCGGAAGCGGCGGCAGGCAAGAACGGTCGCGATCAGCCCAAACGTCGCCATCGCCTCGGAAAATTCCTGCGCGCCGCCATCGCGCAGCTTGGTCGCGACCTGAAGCACCGGCACCCCGAACATGAGATGCGCCGCCCACACGCCGGCAAGGCCGCCGAAAAATTGCGCCGCGCCATAGGCCATCGCGCACGCCCCGGTCATCTCCCGCCGCCGCCACAGCACCAGCGTCACCGCCGGATTGAAATGCGCGCCGGAGACCGGCCCGAAGACACCGATCAGCACCGTGAGTCCTGCGGCAGTTGACAATGTGTTGGCGAGCAGCGCCAGGGCGACATTGCCGCCGGCCAGACGCTCACCCATGATGCCGGAACCAATCACCATCGCCAGCAGCAGCGCGGTGCCGAGAAACTCCGCGGCGAGACGGCGGTCGAGGGAAACGATGTCCATGCTCATGCCGGCGACGCATCGGGGAAGCAGGCCACTGCAGCGGGCACGTCCGTGCAGGCCTCTCCCCCGCAGCAATTGGCGGTCAGCGCGGCGATGAGCGCGTTGATCACAACGAAGTCGGCGGAATAGATCAACTGTCGGCTGACACGCCTGCGGGACACCAGCCCGGCCTGCAGCAGGCCCTTGATGTGGAAGCTGAGCGAGGACGGCACGATGCCCAGCCGTTCGGCGATGCCCCCCGCCGGCAGCCCCTCGGGCCCGGCTTCGACTAGCAGGCGATGGATTGCCAGCCGATGCTCATGCGCGAGCGCCGCAAGCAGGGCGACCATCAGCTGCTGATCCATCAATTATTCCATATTTCGATAAATATCGAATAACTAAGTCTTATCCCCTCGTCAATCGCCGCCCTGCACCGGATGCAGCTTAGCCACCCACAGCCGCCCTTCCCCCTCGGAGGAATCTGGTTTAAGGGAAGCCGCAATTGCGGAGCAGGCCTCCGCCAACAAACTGATCCGGGTGCACCCAGGACGCGTCGACCACGCGTCCTTTTTCGTGTGCCCGGTGCAATGCGCGAGCCGCACGGGATCCGATGCCGAAACGCACAGACATTTCCACCATCCTCATCATCGGCGCCGGTCCTATCGTTATCGGACAGGCCTGCGAGTTCGATTACTCCGGCACCCAGGCGTGCAAGACGCTGAAGGCCGAGGGCTACCGGGTCGTGCTGGTGAACTCCAATCCGGCGACGATCATGACCGACCCGGATCTGGCCGACGCGACCTATATCGAGCCGATCACGCCCGAGATCGTCGCCAAGATCATCGCGAAGGAACGCCATGCCATTCCCGGCGGCTTCGCGCTGCTGCCGACCATGGGCGGCCAGACCGCGCTCAACTGCGCGCTGTCGCTGCGCAAGATGGGCGTCCTGGACGAGTATGACGTCGAGATGATCGGCGCCACCGCCGAGGCGATCGACAAGGCCGAGGACCGCGAGCTGTTCCGCGACGCGATGACCAAGATCGGTCTCGACACGCCGCGTTCGCGCCAGATCAAGACGCTGCCTCAGGCGCTGGAAGCGCTCGACGAGATCGGCCTGCCGGCCATCATCCGCCCGTCCTTCACCATGGGCGGCCAGGGCGGCGGCATCGCCTACAACAAGAGCGAATATATCGAGATCATCGAGCGCGGCATCGACGCCTCCCCCACCAACGAGGTGCTGGTGGAAGAGAGCGTGCTGGGCTGGAAGGAGTACGAGATGGAGGTCGTCCGCGACAAGGCGGACAACTGCATCATCGTCTGCTCCATCGAGAACATCGACCCGATGGGCGTCCACACCGGCGATTCCATCACCGTCGCCCCGGCGCTGACGCTGACCGACAAGGAATACCAGGTCATGCGCGACGCCTCGTTGGCGGTGCTGCGCGAGATCGGGGTGGAGACCGGCGGTTCCAACGTCCAGTTCGCCATCGATCCGGCCACCGGCCGCATGATCGTCATCGAGATGAACCCGCGCGTGTCGCGCTCCTCGGCGCTGGCGTCGAAGGCCACCGGCTTCCCGATCGCCAAGGTCGCCGCGCGCCTTGCGGTCGGCTACACGCTGGACGAGATCGCCAACGACATCACCGGCGGCGCCACGCCGGCCTCGTTCGAGCCGACCATCGATTACGTCGTCACGAAAATCCCCCGCTTCGCCTTCGAGAAGTTCCCCGGCGCCGACCCGGTGCTGACCACCTCGATGAAGTCGGTGGGCGAGGCCATGGCCATCGGCCGCACCTTCCAGGAATCGCTGCAGAAGGCGCTGCGTTCGCTGGAGACCGGCCTGTCCGGTCTCGACGAGATCGAGATCGAGGGCCTCGGCCAGGGCGACGACAAGAACGCCATCCGCGCCGCCATCGGTACCCCGACGCCGAACCGCCTCTTGCAGGTGGCGCAGGCGATGCGGCTAGGCCTCGACGACCGGCAGATCCATGCCGGCTGCAAGATCGACCCGTGGTTCCTCGAACAGATCCGCGAAATCGTTGACACCGAGGCCAAGATCAAGGCGCACGGCCTGCCCAGGACCGCCGGCGCCTTCCGCCGCCTGAAGGCCATGGGCTTCTCCGACCAGCGCCTCGCCACGCTGGCGAAGCTGCATGAAGCCGAGGTCTCGGAGCTGCGCCGCTCGCTCGACGTGCGCCCGGTCTACAAGCGCATCGACACCTGCGCGGCCGAGTTCGTCGCGCCGACCGCCTATATGTACTCGTCCTACGAGATGCCCTTCGCCGGTGCCCCCGCCGACGAATCCCGCCCGACCGGCGCGAAGAAGATCGCGATCCTCGGCGGCGGCCCGAACCGCATCGGCCAGGGCATCGAGTTCGATTATTGCTGCTGCCATGCCGCCTTCGCGCTGAAGGATGCCGGGTACGAGACCATCATGGTCAACTGCAACCCGGAGACGGTCTCGACCGACTACGACACCTCGGACCGGCTGTATTTCGAGCCGCTGACCGCCGAGGACGTGATCGAGATTCTGGAACGTGAGCGCACCAATGGCACGCTGCACGGCGTCATCGTGCAGTTCGGCGGCCAGACCCCGCTGAAGCTGGCCCGCGCGCTGGAAGAGGCCGACATCCCGATCCTCGGCACCTCGCCGGACGCCATCGACCTCGCCGAGGACCGCGACCGCTTCAAGACGCTGCTCGACAAGCTGCGCCTCAAGCAGCCGGCCAACGGCATCGCCTATTCGGTGGAACAGGCTCGCCTCGTCACCGCCGAGCTGGGCTACCCGCTGGTGGTGCGCCCGTCCTACGTGCTGGGCGGCCGCGCGATGCAGATCATCCATGAGGAAAGCCAGCTCGGCGACTACCTGCTCGGCACCCTGCCGGAGCTGGTGCCCAACGACGTCAAGGCGCGCTATCCCAACGACAAGACCGGCCAGATCAACACGCTGCTGGGCAAGAACCCGCTGCTGTTCGACCGCTATCTGTCCGACGCCATCGAGGTGGACGTCGACTGCCTCGCCGACGGCACGGACACTTTCGTCTGCGGCATCATGGAGCACATCGAGGAAGCCGGCATTCATTCGGGCGATTCGGCCTGCTCGCTGCCGCCCTATTCGCTCTCGGCCGAGACCATCGAGAAGCTGGAGGCGCAGACCCGCAACCTCGCCCTGGCGCTCCAGGTCGGCGGGTTGATGAACGTGCAGTATGCGATCAAGGATGGCACCATCCACATCCTCGAAGTGAACCCCCGCGCCTCGCGCACCGTGCCCTTCGTCGCCAAGGTGGTGGGCCAGCCCATCGCCAAGATCGCGGCGCGGATCATGGCCGGCGAGAAGCTCGCCTCCTTCGGGCTGAAGAGCGAGAAGCTCGACCATGTGGCGGTGAAGGAGGCGGTGTTCCCCTTCGCCCGCTTCCCCGGCGTCGACACGGTCCTTGGCCCGGAAATGCGCTCCACCGGCGAGGTGATGGGCCTCGACAAGTCCTTCGCGGTCGCGTTCGCCAAGAGCCAGCTCGGCGGCGGCACCAAGGTGCCGAAGTCCGGCACCGTGTTCATCTCGGTGCGCGAGGACGACAAGCCGCGCATCGTGGAGACGGCGCGGCTCTTGGTCTCGCTCGGCTTCAAGATCATGGCGACCTCGGGCACGCAGCGCTTCCTGGCCGAGCAGGGCATTCCCGGCACCAAGATCAACAAGGTGCTGGAAGGCCGTCCGCATATCGTCGATTCGATCAAGAACGGCGAGGTGCAACTGGTGTTCAACACCACCGAGGGCGCCCAGGCGCTCGCGGACAGCCGCTCGCTGCGCCGCGCCGCCCTCTTGCACAAAGTGCCGTATTACACCACGCTGTCCGGAGCGATTGCAGCGGCGCGCGGAATCAAGGCCTATATTGGCGGCGATCTGGAAGTGCGGGCCCTGCAGGACTATTTCACACACGGAAGCTGAGCACGCCGCAAGGCGACGCCAGCCTTCGCGAACGACGAAACGCAGCCCCTCGCGCGAGACCTGTCCCCGGCCGCAAGGCCGGTTCCGGGTCCCTCGCGGGGGCTTCGTTTGCTTTTAAGGGAGGTCCGATAAAGACCTATGGAAAAGATTCCGATGACCGCCGGCGGACACTCCGCCCTCGAAGCGGAACTCAAGCACCGCCAGCAGGTGGAGCGCCCGCGCATCATTGACGCCATCTCCGAGGCGCGTGCGCATGGCGACCTGTCCGAGAACGCCGAGTACCACGCCGCCAAGGAACAGCAGGCGCTCAATGAGGGCCGCATCGCCGAGCTGGAGGACAAGCTCTCGCGCGCGGAGATCATCGACATCTCCAAGCTCTCCGGCGATGTGGTGAAGTTCGGCGCGACGGTGAAGCTGATCGACGAGGACACCGAGGAAGAGCGCAGCTGGCAGATCGTCGGCGACATGGAAGCCGACGCCAAGGCCGGCCGCATCTCGCTCTCCTCGCCGCTGGCGCGCGCGCTCATCGGCAAGAAGCTCGGCACCTCGGTGGAAGTGGTGACGCCGAAGGGCGCCCGCTCCTACGAAATCGCCGCGATCCAGTTCGTCTGATCCTCATGACCCGGGAGGCGGTGCTTGATCCGGCGGGGCTGGAAGCCGTCGCGCCGAATTTCAAGCGCCGCCTTTCGGGCGTGACCGCGACGCTGGAACGCGTGGTGCCGTATCAGGCCCGCGACATTTCCATCGCCGTGCTCGGCCCCGGCCTCGCCGCCGGGCTGCCCCGCATCTCCTTCGCCGATCTGCGACATTTCTGGCGCGCGCCGCCCGGCCGCCCCGCGCGCATCTGGCACGCGCGGCGCAATGTCGAGATGCTGGCCGGCCTCGTCCTGCGCGACCTGCTGCGCATGAAACTGAAGCTGGTCTTCACCTCCGCCTCGCAGCGCCGCCACACGCGCTGGACCAAGTTCCAGATCGCGCGCATGGACGCGGTGATCGCGACCTCCGCCGCCACCGCCTCCTATCTGGAACGCCCTTCGACCGTGATTCACCACGGCATCGACCTTGCCGTGTTCCATCCGCCGGCCGAGAGGGCGCAGGCGCGGGCAAAGCTCGGCCTGCCCGACCTTCATCTGGCAGGCTGTCTGGGCCGCATCCGCGCGCAGAAGGGCACGGACGTGTTCGTCGACGCGCTGATCGCCGCGCTGCCCTCGCGTCCCGGCTGGGGCGGCGTGGTGCTCGGCCGCGCGGTCGGCAAGGATAGCGGCTTTCTCGACGGGCTTAAGGCGAAGGTAGCACGGGCCGGGCTCGCCGACCGCATCCTGTTCCCCGGCGAGGTCGCCACCTCGGTGACGGCGGACTGGTATCGCGCGCTCGATCTCTATGTTGCCCCGCAGCGCTGGGAGGGCTTCGGCGTCACCCCGCTGGAAGCCATGGCCACCGGCGTGCCGGTGATCGCGACCACGGTCGGCGCCTTCCCGGAGCTGGTGGTGGAAGGCGTGACCGGAAAGCTGATCCCGCCCGGCGATGTCCCCGCCATGAGCGCCGCCATGAGCGCCTTCATCGACATGGACGCCACGGTCCGGCAGGCATGGAGCGCGGCCTCGCTGGAACGCGCGCGCACCGACTTCGCCATCGAGGTCGAGGCCAAGCGCATTAATGCGGTCTATGAAGAAGTCTGGCGCGGGGCTCTAGAGCGGTTTCTGGCTGATCCGATTCAGAGCGGGATTCCCAAATCGCGGCATGTCTGCTTCCTTCGCGTTCGGAGTGGTGGAGATGGATCATGTCGCGCGCCTACAGCCAGGATTTGCGGGATCGG